>JAUSMA010000063.1 GCA_030645475.1 Nitrospirota bacterium | reverse complement strand
GTAATCCGCAAAAAAGAAGTTGCCCGCGTAGGCGGCAGGATATTGCGCCCCGGTAAAAATCGCGCCTCCGATCACACTGCTGCCAACCGTGTGATCATAGGTGTAGATCGGGTTCGTCACGACCGCCGGCGTGAGCGGCTGACAGTCTGTCGGAAAGGAGGCCTGATACGTCGGCTGCTGCCCTGTCCCTTCAAAGCAGGGCCACCCGTAGTTGGCTCCCGGCGCACCTTTATTGATTTCCTCCCAGTTGTTCCACCCGACATCACCGATAAACGGGGTGCCGGTGGTCGGATGCAGGCTAAACCGAAAGGGATTCCGGAGCCCATAGGCCCAAACCTTAGAACGAATGCTATTGGTCCCATCATTAAAGGGATTCGGCGTAAGCGGAGCACGGGGGGCAGTTCCATCCGGTTTGATGCGGAGGATCTTTCCAGCATAGCTATCGAGACTTTGGGACCGAAGGGCCTGCACGCTGGCAAAGCTCGCCGAGGTGCCATCTCCGTGACTGGCAAAGAGCGTTCCGTCCGGGTGGAATCGGAGACTGCCGACCGAATGCGTATAACTGTCCGTCGGGATACAGTCCGCCCCCTCGGGATAGTTGCTACAGGGGGGCACATCGAGGGTTCCTAATAGAATGATCTCACTATCGGCCAACATCACGTCTGGATTGTCCGGATCGGCAGTCACTCGGCTCAGGTGGCCGGTCTTGGGGGTCGTATCGTTGGGATTGCCCCCGGCCTCGTACGTGTAGAACAGGTAGATCCAGCCATTGGCCGCAAAGTTCGGGTCCAGCGCCACGCCCAAAAAACCATGATCGCTGTAGGTGTTGACCTTGCTGGAAAAATTTAAGAACGGGGTGGGCAGGAGGACGCCATTTTTGACAATACGAACGACCCCGTCACGCTGCCAGATGAAAATTCTCCCGTCCGGCGCGAAGGTGACACCCACCGGCTTATAGGGCGCGAGGGTGGCGACCGTTTCCGAGAAAAACCCCGCATCATTGAAGGTGATGGCCTCTAGGCGCGGCGGCGCGACCAGGACCATGAGGAGCAGCAAGAAGCCCGGCAGCAGCACCGGTGTAACACCACGTCTCGAAGTTGTGCTCACGAGTGAAACCTTTCTCTATCTATAGCGAACGCGTTGGGTGCTGCTGCCGGGCGGCCGCCCAGCCAGGGCGACGGCCTGGCTCGTGGCCTAACCCGATGGCGATGTTTGTGCAACGACGAGCATGGGCCGACCACGCGACGGCGTGGATGGTCGGCCGCCGCTGCGAGGACAGGCCCGTTGTGCCGCGGGCCTCTTTATCGAAAATCGCATTGAGGCCCGTGCTCCGTGCCACCATTTCAAACACTTCTTTCAGTTTCGCATTCTGAAACCGGAGCGTAATCGGTTGGCTTGACGTTCCGATGCTCTTGGCCGCCAGCTGGCGGGCCGTGCCCTGCGTAATGCCGGCCAGTGCCTCGGCCAGGTCCGGGTTCGCCTCCGCCGCCTGTTCATACGCCGTCAACGCCTCCTCAAGCCGACGCAATCCGCGGTGGTGGCGGCGAGGAGAAAGAGGAGACCTGCCGGGCGGAGGGTGTGGTGCCTCACTCAAAATACGTAGGGTCATTTTCTTCCGGCGCGGCGCGTGGACTTTCTCGAGCGGTGACGAGTCGTGCGTTCACCCCACGGCTTCTTCATAATCTATTAGACGCGGGTTTCATTGTTCGTGCAATCATGAAAAATGGATAAGGCTACCCCTACTAAAGTAGGGAGGGCAGTGAGTGGGGTGCCTTGGCGGGGGCGCGAGGGAGACAGGACTGACACGATCAGCTGCAACGTGGCTCAGGTGGGCGCAGGGCACGTAGTGATTTTTCTTAGTTTCCCCGTGTCATCGCCCGCGGCCAGACTCACCTCTTATCCTGTGCCTGTGCGATAGCGTATCGCAGGGTCTCGATCATGTGCCGCAACTCTTGTAATGTGGTCGAGAGGGGCGGAATGAGCACGATGATGTGTCCGAGCGGGCGAAGGAGTAGTCCACGTTGCAGGGCGATCCTGCACACGCGGTGTCCCATGCGAGCTTCGAGCGGGTAGGGGGTCCGCGTTTTCTTGTCCTCCACCAGTTCGATGGCTGCCATGAATCCCGTCTGACGAATGTCCCCTACTTGTGGCAGTTGCCACAGTGGATGCAGAAGTCGCGCCATCGTCTTGATCTTGGGTTGCAGCCGGGCGAGCGTCTTCTCTTTCTTGAGCACTTCAAGGTTGGCTAGCGCCACGGCGCAGCCGAGTGGATTACCGGTATAGCTGTGGCCGTGGAAGAAGGTTTTGTAGTCTTCGTACCTTCCGAGAAACCCCTTGTAGATCTCTTCAGTGGTCAAGGTCGCGGCCAACGGCATGTAGCCGCCGGTGAGTCCTTTGCTGATCGCCATCAAGTCCGGCGTCACCCCCTCATGTTGGCAGGCGAACATTTTCCCAGTGCGGCCGAAGCCGGTGGCCACTTCATCGGCGATCAAGAGCACCTGATATTTCGTGCAGAGTTCGCGCACTCGTGTGAGATAGCCCGGTGGGGCGGTGATCATGCCGGCAGCAGCTTGGACTAATGGCTCAATGATGAAGCC
>JAUSMA010000062.1 GCA_030645475.1 Nitrospirota bacterium | reverse complement strand
CTTCGGCTTGGGAACCTGGCCTTCGAGGGTCACGATTCCCGTGATGCTACCTCCGTCCGTTACGGCAATTTCTTCATAGGCCCAAACAGGATTCCCGAATTCGATCGTGGCTAACATCACTGCTGCAATTACAGAACGCATGTGGATCCTCCTCGTTTTCAATCAGGGTCTTGGAATGAGTCTTCAGATTACATGTTCGACTGCAGGGGGCGCCCGATCCGATACCGACAACGGATGATCCCCTCCCTTGCTTTGAGATTGTTCTGGTCACAGGACAACACCGCATTCCAGTTGAAAAGGGCTTCTTCCTGTTGTCCCAGTTCTTCCAGCAGTGAAGCGAGGTCACACCTGGTCAGGACATCCCCCGGACAGATGATGAGAAGTTTTTCTAGGCGTGCCACTCGATCGATCCATGATTCGGTCGCATGGTCAAGGGATGTTTGCTTGAGTGCTCCGGAGATCCCACTGTTCATTGGCTTTCGTTTTTTCACTGTTTCCTTGAAGAATGAATCCCCGTACACAGGACTACGCTGCGTACTGTAACGTCCGTTCAGTTCCTTGGTTCGCGTGGATCTGTGGGATGGTCAAGCCAGACGATACCCTCATGAAAGGCTTCTGAGGAGGAAGTGTCCGTTCAGCCGACGCGGTTGGTTCATGTGGAATCTTTAACCGGCTCAGTGCCCTGACATCAGGAAGTACCGCGTACGTGGCCACTAGCAGAATCAACGCGATGAGAAGATTGACATTCCTCCCTCCCACGACACTGCCGATGACTATCGCAATGGCGGCGAGATACCCAGCTGCTTCCAGGGCGCCAGTCTGCTGTTCGTTTGTTCTCAAACTCATCTGACCGTCTCGGCTCGTTGCGCTACCAAACGCATCATTCAACTTTCCCGTTCCGGAACGGATGTCGTCACGACAAGGCTTTCTTGAAGAGCGCCACGAGTGCCAGCAGTGTGACTGAGAGGATCGTCAGGGTGAACGCTGACTCAGACAGCGCATAGGACGCAATTGCGACAAAACAGCTACCAGCAAGAACTTTTTCAATAGGGGGAAGTTTTCCTGCGTTCCTGTCGGCCATGCCCCGTTCCATCTTCGATCGATTGCTCATCACACTCATGGGAGTACTGCATGGAAGGTGCCGCATCGTATTTAAGCGTCTCGGCTGGCTTGTCGTGATGAAAATCGAGGACTTACGATATCAGCGTGCAGCGCAAGGCAGATTGTATGAGCGCTGCCGGAAGTTCCTCTGCATTATTTGCAGGGGGAGGCGCTTCGCAAGCCGGTGGCCGATGCAGTTCCTGCAGAAACGAGGTGAAGTCGAGAATCTGGCGGGCAATCAGGCTCTCTCGCCTGCGCAAGATTTGCGAATGAACTTCTCAGAGAGATGGAATGGGTTGCAGAGGGCGGCAGTCTTGAACTGGCTTTGCATGGACCGTGAAATAGGGCGGTCTATTGGGTTGTGGTGCTCCCTCAGATCGTTCCCGTGAGTCTTCTCACAGATCGGATTGCATCGGTTACCCGATTCGTTGGCAGCATCGAGTCACCCCTGCTCGCGCGTTCAGATTGTTGGGATCGTAGACCAGTACTGCGTTCCAATGGCACAAGGCTTCCTCCGGTTGGTCCAGTTCTTCCAGCAGCGCGGCGAGCGTGCATCGTGTCAGGGTATCCGTGGGGCAGTCCGCCATCCGCGTTTGCAACAGGGCGACCCACTTCGTCGGTGACGTGGCTGGCTCAGATCCGGTGGTTACAGTCGGTTGTGCTGATGGGGTGCCGATGTTCATGGCCCTGCCCACACCCGTTCGCTTTTTGGCGTCTTCTTTCAAGATCCCTCCGGTCTTATTTGTATACGTCATCATCCGCTCCTGCGGATAAGAACTAGTGCAGGGAGAATGCCGCGGATCGCCTTCTCAGTCGTGCAGAGTGGACATGATAGAAATCGAGGGGTTACGGTTCTGTTGCAGATGACAATAGATCCTACATTCCGGTGGCTCATTGACTTCTGCAAGAATTGCAGATCGCGCGTCTGCCCAGGCAAGCAGATACCGTCATTTTTGCAGAATCCGTCATCAGCGTAGGGACGAGTGTACAGGCGTATGTGTTGAGCGTCAGGCAGGAAACGAGTCAGACGAGGGGAGGTCGTTCGAATCAAACGGTCGAGCCGCACGCATGGTTAGTCCCGGATACCGTACTCTTTGATCTTATATTGGAGAGATCGGAGACTGATGCCTAACAGCTTGGCCGCTTTCTCTCGGTGATTCGTGATTTCTGTTAGCGTCCGTTGAATCACCTCTCGCTCCAGTTGATCCAGTGAGGTTCCCAGCGTCACCACCATCGTCCGCACGTCTTCCTTGCTGGCCTGGATTTCCTCCGGTAAATGTTCCGGCTGGATCATCGTGTCCTTCACCGTCACCACCAGTCGCTCCATGAGGTTCCGGAGCTGGCGAACATTTCCGGGCCACCCATACAACCGCAAGAGCCTCATGGCCTCCCGTGACACGTCTTTCGGCTCACGGTGATGCTGGGTCGTGCACTCCGCGAGAAACCGGTCTGCCAGCAGGGGAATATCGTCCGCTCGATCGCGGAGCGGCGGAAGGCGAATGGGCACGACATTGAGGCGGTAGTAGAGGTCTTCTCGAAAGTCTCCCTGTTTGACCGCCTCTTCGAGATTGCGATTGGTGGCTGCGATGATGCGGACATCGACCGTGATCAGCTTGGTTCCCCCCAGTCGTCTAAATTCTTTGGTTTCCAACACGCGCAGAAAATCGACTTGCGACTTGAGGGACAGCTCACCTACCTCATCCAGCAACAGCGTGCCGCCGTCGGCCAGTTCGAACCGCCCCATCTTGGTTGCCATGGCGCCGGTAAACGCGCCTTTTTCATAGCCGAACAATTCGCTCTCGAAGAGATTGTCCGGCAGGGCTCCGCAATTCATCGTGATGAACGGGCCGTCGGCTCTGGGGCTCTTATGGTGGATCGCCCGGGAGATGAGTTCCTTGCCGGTCCCGCTTTCTCCCGTGAGCAACACCGTGACATCGCTGTCCGCCACCATCTCCACCAGGTTGTAGATCCGCTGCATCGGCTCACTCTCGCCAACCATGCGATCGAAGCGAGTCCTGGTTTCAAGGCGATCTCGGAGTTGCTTGTTCTCGGTCGCGAGAACGTGCCGCTCCAGCGCCTTGTCGACCACAATAGGAAACCGATCACGATCGATGGGCTTGGTGAGGTAGTCGTAGGCTCCACAGCGCATCGCCTCGACGGCCGTATCAATGGACCCGTAGGCGGTCATCACCACGACTTCCGTCTCCGGCCATGTGTTTTTCAAACGCCGCAGGAATTCCATGCCGCCGATTCCAGGCATCCGAAGGTCGGTGATGACCAACTCGGCGGGGGCCTCTTCCAGTTGTGCCAACCCTTCCTCTGCCGTGGCCACTCCGCGCACGTGATGCCCCTTCTTCTCGAGCATTGTGACCAACGCCCCGCGGATATTGATCTCGTCATCCACGACGAGAACGTGTGCCTGGGGCTTCATGAGGTCACTGCCATGGCTTGAGCCTCTCTGCGCGCCGCAGGAAACATCATCACGACGGTGGTTCCATTGCCTGGCGTGCTTGAGACATGGATGGTTCCCCCATGGTCCTGCATGATCCGATAAGCAATTGCGAGACCGAGTCCGGTTCCGCTGGACTTGGTTGAATAGAACGGTTCAAACAAGCGAGACACGTCTTCCTTTTTGATGCCGATACCCGTGTCCCTGACTGAAATTTCCACCCAGTGCGTCTTGTCTGTTGTGCGCGCTTCCGCGACGATGTCGCAGCGCCCACCGTCCGGCATGGCATGGAACGCGTTGACCACGATATTGATCAGCACTTGGCTGATCTGGGTCTCATCCCCCAGAACGAGCGGTAAATCCGTTTCGACCATCTGCTCGAGTTGTACCTTGCGTTCTTCGGCTTCGAACTGCATGAGCGCGATGATGTGCTCGATGACCTTGTGCACATCCAGATGATGAAGGCCGATGGAGCCGGGCCGAGCGAACTTCATGAAGTTATCGAGGATGACGGTCAGTCGCCGGCATTCGGCATTCACGACATGCATATAATGGGTGGCCTGCCCTGCGAGCGCGCCGCTCTCTTTGAGGTCCTCTTCCAGTAAATGGAGATTCAGGTCCATCGCGCTCAAGGGATTGCGCAACTCGTGCGCGACCCCGGCGGATAACGTGTGCAAGGCTGCCAGCTTATCTGCGACGCGAACTCGCTGCTCGAGCGTGAGCCAGTCGGTGACATCCTGGGCCTGTAAGATGACGCCGACCGGTTCTGCATCGTCCCCTGTGAGCTCGGCCGTGCTCACCCGGATCGTGTGCGGGGTCCGATCCTGGCTCTCATAGGGCAAATCTTTTTGACTGACATGCTGATGATGCTTGAGTGCTCCTTCAAGCACCGCCTGAATGGTTTCTCCCTCGGCAAAGACGGATTCGTAAGAATTCCCGAGCAAATCCGCTGCCGATCGTTTGAGGACTGCCTCTGCCGTCGGATTGACCGCCGTGATCACGCCGCTTCGATTCACTGTGAGCACACCGGTCGGAATGCTCTCAAGGATGTTCCGGGCCAGCCCCTTCACTTCTTCGAGGGTCCGTCTGGTGCTGTCATAATGGAGGAAGGTGATGACCGCCGCGATCCCGATCGCGCTCACTAGAAACACCAGCAAGGTCACCACCATCAGATCGTGGCGCGACCGCCACAGCGCGGGGAACAATTCGGTCGGCACGGCTTTGTCCTGCGTGAGTCCCTGGAGCAGCAGTTTCTCCTGCTCCAAACTGAAGAGCAAGATGACTGAGACCACCAGAGCCAGCATGAGGACCACGGAGGCAATGAGCCTGTAGGGAATTCTGCGAAAAAAGGTGGCTGTGGGGATAGGCCTAAACATCTACCTCAACCAGGGCGGGAATGGGTGTGAGTCTATGCTAGCACGCAGGACGCAGGCTGTATACTCTGTGGCCTGGCCCTCTGCGGCGAGGCCGGAAGGTTCTTATCTCACGAGGACACGTCGATCAACGAACTCCCCGATCGTCGGGTCGTTTGAGACGAAGATCGCCGCCCAGGGTTCATCTTTCGAGCAGAGTCGTCGGAGGAGGGTGTGCCGCAGGTTCGGTTCCATGTTGTGCAACGTGCCATCGAAGATCAGTAAGTGGGGTCGGGTCACGATTGCGCGTGCGACCAGAATACGAAGGATTTGGCTCTTGGTGTACCGTGTGTCTGCTGCTTCAAGCCGCGTTTCAAGGCCGCGGGGCATCCGGTCGATCTCGTCTTCCAGCTCCACGAATCGAATAGCCCATTGGAGATCTTCAAAGCTAATCGATGTCCGTCCCAATGTCACATTTTCTTCCAGCGTGCCTCCGAACAGGGTGGGTTGCGAGTCCAGCACGAGTCCACGTGCTCCGTTGACATAATCCATGGGTACATCGCGGAGATCGACATTGTTATACCGAACGACACCGGAGGTTGGCCGATAGAGACCGGCGAGCACGAGTGCCAACGTCGACTTCTGCGTGTTGGATTGCACGAGGACTGCCAACTTTTCCCCTGGAGCGGCTTCTACCGTGATTTGCTCGAAGAGAGGTGGGGAGTGGGGATAGGCGAATGAGACTTCTTTGCATGTCAGATGGATGCCGCACAGCGCGGGATCCGGCAGATGGGTGTTGACTCCGGCGCTGAACGCGTCGTGTTTCGGCAGAGCAAAGACGCGATCCAGTTCGCCGAGTGAACTCAGGATATAGGTAAATGCATAGATCCGGCGGGTCACCGTATCTAAATTCAGGAGCAGGGTCCCCACGATCACTTCGGCTGCCACAAATTGGCCGAGCGTGATTTGCGCAATCGACAGCAGCCAGCCTCCGAGGGCGATTGCGCCGCTGTGGCAGATGGCCTCCCAGACGACAATGCTCCGGTACTGACGCCATGTCAGAATGTTGGCTCGCGTTCGACGTGCGGCCAAGTACTCGTCGAGGAGGTGGTCCGTTTTTTCGATTAAGAACGGCGCACTGAGGCTGGCCTTGAAATGAAGCCGATTATTGGCGATGTCCTGTATCCAGTTCATGACATCGTAATTCTTGTCCGAGACGGTTTTCGTGGCCAGGACTCCGCCCTGGCCAGACGCGACGGCGACGAGCACGAATCCACCGAGGAGGAAGACGTCATAGAGGAGAAAATTCTGGTGATAGAAGGCGAGGATGGTCATGCCTGTCAGGCCAGATACCAGCACGTTGATCACATCGACGAGGACGACGAGGACCGCTCGCGCCAACAGCTCGGCCTCTACAAAGCGAAAGGCCTGTTTGGGCAAAAACGCTTCTTGCCTGATGCGTGGCAGATGTTCCGTCATCGCCAGCGCGATGCGAACATAGAGCCGTTGGAAGATCGTTTCCGAAGCACTATTTTGCAACACTCGAAAGAGCCCGATGAAGAGGAGCCCGACGAGCATGACCAGGGCAAAGGTCACGATCATGATCGGCTCGATGGCATAGGCAAAGGTATTGGTCAGCTCTTGAACCGTGAGCGGAATGATCAACGAAAAGAGCCCGATCGCGACGGCATACGAGACGAGAATGGCGAGGACTCGCTTTTCGAGGCTCAGTAAGAGCCCAAGCCTGGCGAGATCGTCCATGAAGCCGCGGCCTGCCGATCCGTCGCGTGATGGTTGTGGTGGCGCGTGATTCATTCAGGAGAACCTACGGTTATGATGAGGCCTTGTCAACCTGTGTTTCTACGCAATCGGGTCGCGAGACTCGGGCGAGAGCGAATGGATCCTGACATGGCTCCGTCACATGATCGGCACAGCTCCCTTTCACGAGAGCGAGCGAGACGAGGGACCTTTTATCTCTTCGGTCTTGCTGGGTGGGGGGCCATTTCGCGACGGCGCCTCAGCCGGTCGCGGCAGTCCTGACAGAGTTCCTGCAACGTGAGATCGTCACACTGAAGCGTGGTCGACCGTCGGGCGCATCGGTCACAGATCATGAACATGGCTCGCTGTTCTTCGGGTAATGCCGGCGATGTATGTGGCACGTGAGGAACCTCCATTCGGTGAATTTATTGGCGAGATATTGAATCTGGGTGTCCTCTTTCATGGGCCGTTCGGCTCGACGTGCCTCCTTCTCTCTCGACCGTCGACACCACAACGTTCATGCCTTGAACCCGCACTCATCGCGGGGCACGGCGATGTCATTGCGTTTATGAAGAAACTCATCACAAACCCGTCACCGTCTTTGCACGATGCTCCGTCTACCGACTCCTGGGTTGCAACCTGCAAAGATTGCAGAGGACTCCCTAGCCGGTGCGGCCAGAGAGGCGATGCCAATGGTTTTTCCTGACGTGGCGCGCTGAGACCTGTCGGCGGGCAGTGCGATACCATTTTATGCGGATCGTTTCTCTCGCCTGTGAGCAATCTGATCGTCCGGACTGTTCTTGAGAATTCGTCGGTACTCCTCCATCGTTTCCTCATCCTTCCCATTGGCTGCGAGCAGGAAGAGGAGGTAATAGGAGCGTTCGAGGCTGCGGGGTTGGCGAGCGATAAGCCAGCGGAGCGTTGCTTCTTCTTCCACAATCCTGGATTGATACGACGGGTTGAAATGAGGAACATGGGTGTGGCCTCTATCCACGTCTCACGCCGTTTCGTCTTCGCGCAGAAAAGACCAGGCCTGTGACCGCTGCACATGCTCTAGGCATGGCTCACAGAGCAAGAGCAGGCTCAGTTGGTCAAACACCAGTCGAGGCTTGGAGTCGCCACATCGCTCACAGAGATGATCGGGAGGCTCTATGTATAGTGTTTCACATTCACTCATCGCAGGATTTCCTTGTTCGTGATACCGCCTGTTTCGATTCGGGTGTCGTCCATCGTGCGACCCTTCTCCTGACCGATAGCCCCGTTGGCAAGGGGTGACATGCACCGTGAGGAGTGCATTCGTCAACGCAACTCCCATGCCTTGTCGTTTTGACCCAGCGATATAGTGGATTTGAAAGAGGTTCGAGAAAAAAGTTCTGCTTCTTTACGTTGCGGGATCACTCGTTCCTGAGTGAGTCGTGCAAACTTTGCAGGTATTGGAATCTCTGTAAGACCAGGCTGAGGAAACGCGAGGGGGTGGGTCATAGAATTCGAGTGGACCGCTCGCCGCCGTGCGGACAGTGCACAAGATGGTTGATGAGGGACCGTTTACTGGTCAACGTTGGAGCGCTGCTCCTGACTCCTGCAAACAGGAAAAAGTGAAGGGCCTAGAGTATCAGCGCGAAGGAATCACCCATTACTGCGGCTCAACGAGGGCGGAAGGACATGTGCAGAGAAGGGAGATCGGCCCCTAACAGGATGCTGAAAAAGTCCGCCAGCCTGAAAACGCTGAACGGTGAGTGATGAATTATGAGCAAGGAACTATGTTCACTTCATCGTTCCGCGTTCATCGTTCAAGGTTTAGTTGTTCACTCGCTGCGGCCTTGCCGGACGGCCTTTTTGAGCATCCTGAGACAATTGAGGCCTCCATCCAGGAGCATGAATTGAAAATTTTCTGGTGTGACTAGTGAGACAGGCAGATAGGTTCAGAGAGAGAGGTCCATGTCCTCCAGGAGGACATGGACCGGATCAGGTTCGGCACAATATGGGGGTGAGTATCATCGGTGATGCCATACCGGCTATCTATTATGGTGCTGGGTGATTCGCACCCTTGGCAGTCCCTGTCTAGTGATCCTGCTTGTGGATCATCGGATCGATTTCTTTCTTCGTTTCCTCGGTCACGTTATAGCGCGTGTACGCATGGTCCAGCACCTCGTTGGCGTAGAGCCGCCCCGTCGGGGCCGGGACCGCGATATTGGCCTCCACGGTCCCCTTCGGTCCGATGGTGACGGTTTGCTCGGTCACGGTACGGATATAGGGATGCCAGATGACCAGCTTATAGGTGCCAGGCGGCACATCGGTCATGGTGAAGCGGCCCTGCTCGTCTGTCTTGGCGAAGTACGGATTCGTGATGGCCACGCCCCAGCTCTCCATGTAGGCGTGGAAGCCGCATTGCATGACGAAGATCCGGCGGCCTTTGCTGAGATTGACCAATTGCTTCATCGGCGGGCCGGCCATGTGTTTGTGGTACATCCCGGCTTCGCTGCGATCCTTGAAGTTGCGCGGGTGCTGCGGATTCATCGGCAACGGCACATTGAACAGCACGCGGGCACCCAAATTCGACGTTTCATAGGCTTGAATGTCGTGCATGACGGGGTCCATGTTGACCACCGTCACCGTTTGATCGTCCCGCACGACGGTCGTGAACGGGACGAAGAGGCAGTCTTTCGCGTCGATTTGCGGGACGCTCTTTTCCACGAAGGGCTTGCCCTTGTCGATTCCTTCCAGATAGACGACGACCTCGCGAAACTCGCCTGCCGGTCCGACTTGGAACGGTTGCAAGATGCGCCAGCCTTGCCCATCAGAAATGCGCCCGCAATAGAATTGGTCCGGCAAGGTCGTGAGGTTGTAGCCCTTCGGCTTGGGAACCTGGCCTTCGAGGGTCACGATTCCCGTGATGCTACCTCCGTCCGTTACGGCAATTTCTTCATAGGCCCAAACAGGATTCCCGAATTCGATCGTGGCTAACATCACTGCTGCAATTACAGAACGCAT
>JAUSMA010000061.1 GCA_030645475.1 Nitrospirota bacterium | reverse complement strand
TTGGTTAGGTTGGTTAGGTTGGTTAGGTTGGTTAGGTTGGTTAGGTTGGTTAGGTTGGTTAGGTTGGTTAGGTTGGTTAGGTTGGTTAGGTTGGTTAGGTTGGTTAGGTTGGTTAGGTTGGTTAGGTTTATGGTTGTTTGTTGGTTGTTTGTCGGTTGTTGTTCGGTTGTTTGTACGTTGTATGGAGTGACCATATAAACGCTTGATTTCCTTCCAAGTTTTAGGCGTTCTCTTGTATCTGACCTGTAAGAATCTTCCCGCATAGTCCCACCAATCATGCACTCGAAATTGAGGCTCGAAATCGATAAATTCTGACGTGCGCAAGGCGGCAATGAATTGTTCTCGCTGTTTCAAGTCCACTTCGAACACATCCGCGATCACATCCATCCCATGTTTATGGAGTTGCCCGTCAGTGGCATAGTCGAGACACCAGTGCCAGAATATGTGTAGTCGACCGAGGGTGTCTGATCTGGTCCATCCCATCGCTCGTGCCATTTTGAGTAGCTTCGGATGATTCCCTAACGCTTGATGCGATTCGATCCACGCCATGGAGTTAGATTCCAATATTAAAGATTGACTTGCAGTTCTCTGACCGAGCTTATTAAATATTCTTTCGTGCAGTATTTTATGTTTATGACGTGCGCAATGATTTCTGCCGCAACGGTGACTGGGTCATCCTTGATCTCTTTTCCTGTGTAGTGAAAGACCTCGTGTCCATTCGAAATAAGATATCGGTCTCTCGCTTTTTCATAGCGACGCTCTTTCTCTGAACGCTCGTGCCATTCCTGAGAATCGCACTCCACAAGAATGACGTTGGACTGTAGTTGCGCGATGTCTGCGAAGTGTTTAGGGCTACGATCGTATGAAACTTTGAAGTCAATGCGGTATTTTCCCAATACATATTGGGGAGTAATATCAAGGCCGTGCACAATCGTTTGTCCTTCGAAGATAAGAGTCATGAACCAGGTAAATTATCTAACTAACCGGTTGGTATTCTTGTAGGCGCAGCGTCATTCTTTGTCATCTGATCGCACCAGATAGAGACCGACTTATTCAGGCAGCTTGAGCTACACGCCAACTGATTCTCAGCGTCCTTGGCTCCATCCTCAGAGAAGTGCTTGATCACGAAATGAAACGGGCCTCCCCTAATCACCCACCACTTGTTCGCTACGCCTTTCACCGCCTGGCATTGGTCGCAGATGTAGTTCAGCTTGGTGGCCATTAGCGCACCACCTCGACGTGCGACCCATTCGCATCACTGGTAACGACCAACTGAGAAGGAAACGCGTCCTTCAACGCCTCAACGTGCGTAATCACGAGTAACAGCCCGAAATCCTCTGCCAGGCGTACCAATGATTCCCTGAGCTGTACGATGCCATCAGGATCGAGACAGCCGAACCCCTCGTCAATAATCACGGTCTGGAGTCTGGATCCTGATCGTGAGGCCAGGAGTCTACTAAGACCAATGCGTATGGCTAGGTCGACCTTGAATTTCTCCGCTCCACTGTACAACTCATACCGCCGCTCCCCTCGAAAATCACGCACGATAATCTCAAGGGTTTCCATCATGCCCTCTCGACTCTTGAGGGCTTTTTGGGTATCGAAACGAATCCGCATGCCGGTCGTGGAGATCTTGTCCAGTATGCGGTTGGACTCCTCCTCCAGTAAGGGAATAGCCGTTTCCATAATCAGAATGGGGATCTGCGCATAGGCCGTCGCTAAGGCCTGGAAATGCCGCTTGTCCGTCAAGAGCGCCGCACATTCATGGCGGAGCGTCTCCGCTTTCCGTGCGGCGTCCTGACCGCTCTTGATCTCCATCTCCAATTCTTTCAGCCTACCAGTAGCGGTTTGGCTGTCAGACCGTAATCGTGTCAGATATATTTGACCTTGCTGGAACTCCGACGAGAGACGGTCGTACTCCGATGTGAGGCGCGCACGATCCGCTAGACATGTTTCTAGTTTTGCAATGTCGCTCGCAATGCGAGACAGATCATCGGAGAATCGTGCAAGGTCTGCATCGACCTGAATGACCTCGCGCTCCGCGGATTCCAGTTCCGGGACCAATGCCGTAAATCGTGATATGTCCACGAGTGCGGCCCGATTGTCTTTCTGGCGCGTGTCACATTCCTCCTTTCGAATAGCCAACAGGGTGAGCTCTGCCTCAACATTCAGAATCACCTTCTTCCGTTCGACGGCTCTGAGTTCGAGCCGTTCAATTTCTCTCCCATATTCCGAATAGGTATGCATGCGCTGGACCAGATCACGGTCGATGCTGGCCACTTCTCGTTCCGCCACTGCGAGCTCAGGCATTAACGCGGTAAACGTGAATAAGGAAACGAGATAGTCACGGTTGGCCGCACGCCTCTTTTCACAATTATCTTGCTTGGCGCTCACGGCCTGTATGCTCGCTTCCAGCTTCTTCGCGGTCGTATCGCAATCAAGTTTTTTCCATGTAGATTGCTGCACGAGTGCCTCACGGAGAGCCTCGCACGCTTCCGGAGCAATCGCTGATCGCTGATCCGCGATGAAACGATGTTGAAAGGCATGCTCAGTTGCCGGCAGAGCCTCCTGAATCTTGACAGCCTGGATCGTAAAGGGACACCGACGTTGGAGATCTTCTCCGCACGGCACCGTCTTGAGAAACTCCAGTCGCTTCTTTTCATCCGTCAGAGCCATATCGAGGCGCGCGGTCTCCTGGACATAGAGCTGAACCTGTCGATCCACTGCTGTTTCGGCCTGTACGACCAATCGCTCCAGCTCAATGCCTGTGCTTAATTGCACGCGCACCTCACTCAGGGCGACGACGAGCTCCGTCGCATCCTGAGACAATGTTGTTCGCTCCCTCTCTAAGAGCGCATCCAATTGCTTTGCCCCTGCCTCTTCCTTGACCTTGGCCTCGATCGTGGCGCGTTCGCTGAGGATCTTCGCCGCACGTTCACGCCGAGCTACCAGTTCCTTTTCTTGCTCTCGAACGATTGAGAGCGTTGCCTGGAGGCTGGCGAGTTGTTGCGGAATGACGCCCAGTTGTTCCTGTTCGTGCGCGAGTTGTTGTGTCAGCGCGGCGACATCCCCAGAGATGCCAACCAGCACTTCATCTAATTGTGCGATCTCATCACGCTTTTCCCTCTCTTCCTTGACCTTGGCCTCGATCGTGGCGCGTTCGCTGAGGATCTTCGCCGCACGTTCACGCCGAGCTACCATTGATTGCCGGGATGACTGAATGTTGACCTGCTTCGCGTCGAGGTCGGCAATTTGACCTGGGATCGTGGCGAGTTGGTTCAACTCCGCAGCCAATCCGGCCGTCAGCGTCGTGAGCGACTGTTGATGGGTCTCCAATTGCTCAATCGCCTTCGTGGAATCGACCAAGGCCGCGCTCACCTCTGTCTGCCGTGCTTCGAGGCTGTCTACCGTCGAGGCTGCTTGTTCAAGGATGGTCAATTGCTCAGCCTTTTCACCGTGCTTCGTCTCGGCAACGGTCACATGGCGCATGGCGGACAAATTGAGCGGCTTGTACTGATAGAGTCGAAGAATTTCCGTGAGCGTGGCCGTGCGCTTACTGGGGAGTGCCTTCGTGAATTGATCAATTTCTCCCTGCAGGAAAAAACAGGTGGAGGTGAATAATTCATAGTCCGCCCCCAACAGATCAATGATCTTGGCTTGGGCATCGTCGATCCCATCCGACATCGGGACCCATTGCTCCCCATTCAACACATCAAGCTGCAGCTCTGACTTCCCACGTTTGGTCTTCAGACTCCGCTTGCGCTGGACCCGATAGTCTTGATGGTTCGACTCAAAGATCACCCCAATGGCCATGTCATCCGCGCCGGGATACATCAGCTCATCGATACTGGCCCGACATTTCCCGAAGAACGCCGCCAAGGGACCGTCAATGAACCCCGTCGACTTCCCCGTGCCGTTCATGCCTCGCACCACGGCACTCTGAACGTCCGTGAGATCAATCTCCGCATCCTTGTACCAGCCGAAGTTGTGCAGGAGTATTTTCTTGAGCCTCATCGCGACACCTCCGCAACGAGCTGTTGATGTTTCCCGAATATCTCTGGGATTTCAGATTCCTCCACGGTGCCCTTCAAGGCCCTCGCGAGTGAGTCCTCCATGCTGGCGCATTCGGCCATGCCGGCATCCCTGGTCCGGTCAGTGGTTGCAACTTCCACATCGATCTGCGTCCACGGATGTTCATCCACCCACTTCTTGATCATGGGCTTGGCCGCGTCATACTCCTCCGCGGTCAGACGGTCCTTGATCCGGTAGATGTGCTCAGCGGACACGTGCTGCCATTCCAGCTCACGCACATCCTGCATGGTCAGCGTTTTATACTTGCGTGCCCATGGGTTCACGACATGCTGGACGTTCACCGGGCGACACTTGCAGATCTCGACGACATTGAAGCCTTTTGGCTCATGCTCCTCGCCGAATGTTTGGCGCATCAGGCTCCCGCTGTACCAGGCGTTCGGGGCCACTTGCTGCGGTTGATGGATGTGGCCGAGCCCCACGTAGTCAAAGCCAGTGCATTCTTGGAGCGGGATGAGAATGTCATGGGAGAGCGAGCGCGGTTGATCACCCACCTTGGCATTGTCCACCGATCCATGGGCCAAGAGAATGTTGGGGATGTCATCCTCGAATTCAAGCGTGAATGACCGAATGATGGCCGCGAGACCTTGATTGATTAAGGCCGTGACTTCTTCCGATGTTTTACCTTGATGATTATCGTGCGCGAGGATCAGACCCTTGCGAGGATAAGGCAGTCCAAAGAATTTGACACGCTGCCCACCGATATTGAGGACGATGCGACTCGGTCGCTCCATCACATGGACGTTCTTTCGATATTTCAACGGGGCCATCGCCGTGGCGCTCGTGCCACTAGATCCCATGTCATGATTGCCGGGAATGATCACCACTGGCATGGCCTCCGCCATGGCCTCAACCCATGACACGATGACCTCCACCTCGTCCATGGTAGGGTTGCAGGTATCGAACACATCGCCCGTCAAAAGCACCACATCACACCGCGTCTCTTCGTCCGTCGCAAACAACCGCATCTCCTCCAAGCTTCGACGGATATCCGTCAACGATTGGTTCATCCCCGTTTCAGGGTCAATCGCGACCTTGCCAGCGAACGTCGCATTGGAATTTGGATGTAAATCTCCTGCATGTAGTGGGCGGATCATGGTCTTACTCCTTGTTCAGTTATCTGTCAGACAGAGCAATTATCCGATCATCAGCCACAGCGCCACATCGAGCGCCATGCCCAGGATCAATCCATTTGTCATCCCCACCGCGGCGGCGCATGCGTCGGTCCGATCGTCGTACCATTCGTCCTCTGTCATAAATCCAGGCAAGGATGGACCGTCCGCAAGTCGTCGCATCGGTGCGCTCCTTATTTATCGAATGGCAAGTCGTCCGTACTCTTCCCTGGCGTGGGCAGCTTTGAGAGCATGTCGTAGAACTGCATGCGTTGCTCTGGTTTCCACTTCGCGATGTCGCCGTTGATCTTGCCCTTGTAGGCCTTGATTTTGATCATGGCGTCGAGATTGCGAGCCTGTTCCTCCACATCCAGACTGGCAAAGTCCATCCGCATGCTCTCCTCCGGACTCGGCTGATTGGGCTGGTTAGGTTCATGATCCGCCGCCGTGGCCGTAGGCGTCTGAGGGGGATGATTCGGTGGGGACGCAGAGGCCGACGTGGACGGATGGACGATCTCCGCCTCGTCTTCTTCATCCAGACCGGTCAAGGGATAGGGCTTCACATTTATAGTCTTGTCGTCCTCTTGCATGTCAGGGGGCGATTGGCTCCGATCCTGCCCATACATCATATCGGCCATGCCAGACCCCTGATCGAGCATGTGCCGTCGATCCATTGGATGATTAGGATCGGGGCGAAACACCAACGCCGCAAACACGAACGGCTTCTCTAATTCTTGCTTGGTATAACTAGATTTCAACGCCAGCAACTTTTGCACAACCCGATTCTGTGCCCCAGTCTGTGCCCGAGACAGAATGTGTTTCTGAATTTGCAGACCGTCCGCGCGAACCTTTTCCTCCACCCAGCTCCGACGATCTCGTTCGTCTGGAAATGCCTTTTGAAAGTCACGGTCCTTGGGACTGGTTCCCGCCATATAATCGAGAGCCTTTTGCGTATAGTTATCGCGTAACTCTTGCTCCGCAATGTCCATATCGATGGCCTTGTCCGCCGATTGCACGCGCCACCGGCCACTGAGGTCCATCATCTTGCCGACCGCACGATAGGCGCAGTAGCGAGGGTTGTTGAACGGCGGAATCCGCATACACTCGCGCCAGACCCATTGGATGCAGGCGCGTTGGGCAAACCGGTCATAGGCCACACGGGTCAAACTGAACTCCCCCTTGCTGGCGTAGACCTCTTTATCGGGACTCTTCATATATGCCCCGTCCGGCACGAGCTCGATCTGGTATGGGGTCACCACAATATCGTGCAGGGGAATATCCCGCTGAATCACACCAGCCTGAAGAATGTGCGCGCCTTTTTTGCGCCACGTTTCCAGCTCCATATTGACGGCAATGGTGACTGGAGAGAGCGCGATGGATGTGGTTTCGGACTTGTCGTGGTGGGGTGCTGTCATGGGTCCCTCCCTGTCGTTGACACACGCACCAAGATGCCTTAGATTGCGTGTGCTGTTATGGTTCTCTCACGGCCTTGGAGTTTGCGCTCCGAGGCCGTGTCCTTTTCTACGCTAAACTTTGGCTTGCCACTCCTTCCTTCTTCCGGTTCTCCCGTGCACCCGTAGACACTCCCGTTGATCGCCGGCGCACCGGTTTCTGACGACCCATGAGAAACTGTCTGGCCTGGATACCTAGTGCGAGCATCGAACACAGCAAACTCACGATGACGATCACTTCCACGGTTACACCTCCTGGTTGTACATGTCTCGCTTAGAGACCCAACTGCTTCAATGCCCTGAGTACGGAGAATCGTTGGCGCTTGGTCCCCTCTGCTCGCTTTCTGCTGATCCGTAAGCTGGTCTGCGTACCATAAAATCGTTGTTCTGTTTCGCGTGTCCCCTGCACCGCCGTTCGGAGCGAATACGGATATTTACTCACCCTCAACAGGTCACTCATGGCGTTCCTCCCTCAGGATTACCGCACGTAAGTTCGGGTATCGCGCAATCAATTCATCGCGGACAAACCGAAACTCTGTCCCGATGCGCATGTGCGGCAACTCCCCCATTTTGGCCAAATCCCTGACGTGATGCGCCGTCACCCGCAAGAGAGTCGCGACCTCTTGCGCCGTCATGATGTCAGGCAATACGACCGTGCGATGCGTCGTGGCAGGGGTCACGTTCGCTCCGTTTTCTGTGGCGATTCGCCGCATCCGATACTGGAGAGCAGTTGTCCGATAAACTCGGCGATCCTCCGATAACCTTGCGCTTTCATTTGCGCCCGCATTGGCCGTATATGGTCGTAGTAATCAAGACCAAATGGGAGGCCCACCATGCTGCGACGTGCGAACTCATTTTCCATGGCACTGAGAAAGACCTCATTCACACTGACGCCACGGTGTGCGGCATCGAACTCAAGATCGTCATTCAGCTCGATGGGCATGAGGAACGTCCGTTTCCGCAGCAGCTTCGGTCGGTGGACATTGGTGCCGCCGAACATATCGGTCACGCCGGCTCTTACACCCACCTGCACAAGATCGGACCTCCGACGCAGTTCCATCAGGCCACCTGCTTTCCAAAAAATGAGGCGGGGTCGATGTCGAAGGCATTGGCAATGGCCACGATGTCCTTCGCCGTTGGCGTCATCCGACCCTTTTCCCAATTGATAATGGTAATGCGGGATTTACCGATGGAACGACCCAGCGCCTCTGGTGATAGGCGCTTGAAGCTCCTGAGCGTCTTCAGTTTTGAGGGATCGAAGGTCCATTGATCAGTCATAGTGGTTGCTAATTATCATCCCTGATGTAAGTTGTCAACATGAAAATATGCACCCTGTAAAATATATTGTATATGGGGAATACTGTGCTCGTTATGGATCATTGGAAGCAGACGTTGAAATTGATGGTGGATCGGCACGCTGAATCCAAGCGTTATATGGACCGCGAAAAAATAGCGGGAAGAGAGCAGTTACTGCGTTGGCAAACGGGTAAGCAGGGCCCCACAGTTAGGGTACTGGAACGAGTCATCTTTGGCCTCGGGCTCACCTGGCATGATTGGGCGACGTTATACGATGAAGTCGAACGCACAGCTCCGAACGCGGCGGAAACACGATCCATGCTGCCATTGGTGCGGGATGGGCCCAAGCAGAAAATCAAGGGCAGTCGTTAGTCGTGACGCGGGACTAGTGGCGTTGGTGGGGGGGCAACATGAAAGCGTCGTTGAGATTGGAAGGTTTCGCTACTGCCAGCATCATGAGATGGCAGTACGGGATGGCACCTATTGCGATAATTGTCCATCCCGAGCAGCTCTGATGAATGGAGGAACGTGAATGGAAATCCTCTTTCTCTGGGTGACACTCAGTGTGGCGTCAGGATTCATTGCACGCAATAAAGGCCGTTCGTTTCTGGGTTTCTGCCTCCTGTCTGTCATCTTGAGTCCCGCGATTGGCATAATTGCGGCCCTGGTGGCATCGCCCAACACGGCCGCGATCGAAGCGCGACAGCTCAGCTCGGACACCATGCAGAAGTGCCCAGCCTGTGCGGAGCTCGTGAGAGTGGACGCGACGATCTGTCGATATTGCAGTAGGAACCTGCACGGTCAAGGAGCGCGGGCATGAGACGGAATCAACGATCAGCCACCGCCGCGAATCGAGCACGGCGCGAGCGACGAGAGACCACCGCATTAGGGGCGCTCATTGAGCAGTCGCGACGAAACATGCGGTTGACCCAGGCCCAATTAGCCACGATCATGCAGCTCGAAGCCGCCGTCAACATTTCAAAGTGGGAAAGCGGACAAGGTATTTCCTGGGTGCATATGGATGCGCTGCTGCTGGCGCTCCCCACCATGTCAGCCGTGGAATTCTGGACGTTGGCCAAGGCACACATCCCCAGAGATGTGCATCGCTACGAACTCAACCGCCGTAAGTTTGACCTGATCACCACACGGGTGCTGAATAAACTGGCACGCGCACACGGCACCACGACTCAGCAGGAGTTAAATGAACTTATTAATGTGATCCTAGAACGCTATGCCGATCACGCCCTGGCAAAGGGTATTACAAAAGGCCGGCGCGGACCTGCAGCGTCCGGGCTCCCGAATAAGATGCACGCCTGATCATGGTGACGACGCTGAGGCTTCGATTTACGCACGCTCGCAGTGCTCGCCTCACCAGCATGATTGAGGTGGCACAGCGCGGTTGCTATGTGCCACCTGCCAGCCATACACAAGGACTCTGGCATGAGACGACATTCACCTTGCCTGGCCGTCAGGCGGCTCAGGATGCCTTGACGTTGACCGAGTTGTTGTTGCGGCATCCCTGTGCCGAAGCCTACGGCAATGACCAGCGCGTAAACCTGCACCGGATGGTAGGGATTCTGGCCTGCTACGCACACAGTTTCGGCGTGATCGACTATCGCGCACATTGCTGGGTCCCACTCCCACGGTTTCTCGATGATCGCACCCCCATCACCTATGTCGTGACGAGTGGTGATGCACCGGCCCAGGAGGTCGCCGCGACCCCGGCCTGGCTGTTTCCATGCCAGTACGCCTCGCCCGCATCGAACGGGCTCAGTCTGACACATCAGGCGTCCCTTCGAGCGCAGGTCGAATCCGCCCTGGTCCAATATGAATGTGCCTGGTGTCCACGGCTCCGCGATCTCGATCACTGGGAAGCCGGATACGGGTACGTCACCAAGCCGCCAGATGAATAACGCGCACGGACCCACAACAGTACGGATTGAGCGCGGGGTCTATCGCCGGATCACGCACGGTAAAGACGAGTTTGGCTCACGGGCGGATGACCTGTCAGGCAAGACGACATGGATCTGGGGGTTCCCGACACTGGCCAAGGCCAGACAGGATTATCAGGCGCGCCGGGCGACGGTGCGGCACACACGGGACACAGCCGGACAAGTCAGGACCACCCAGGCGACTGTCGAAGACTTAATCACCGAGTTTCTGCCCACCGTGGCCCATCTCTCGGCCTATCGCGAACAGAAGCGGTTCGGAGAATGGTGGAAACAACACTTCAAGAAGCGCCCAGTCTTGACCTTGGACGCCATGGCAATCCGTCAGGCCATGGTGCTCCTACGCAAGAGTGGACGATCGACTGGCACGGTGAATCATTATGTGAAGTTTCTCCGGCACATGATGCGCGTCATGGTGCGCCCGAAAGCCTGGGTGATCGAACTCTGGGCGGACGTGCGCCTCGAACGACCCGCTCCTATGACGCCACATATTCTCACCCTTGAGCAAGAGGATCGCCTCCTGGATGCCCTGAGCGTCGAGGACGCCTTGCGGGTGGGTCTCGCCACTGCGATCGGTATTCGTCTGACACAATTTTTTAGCTTGCGCTGGGAATGGGTGTCATGGAACAATCGCGCGCTGGCGTTGCCACCATTCAAACGACATCCAGGGCGGACACTGCCCTTGCCGACCATCGCCATGGTCATCCTGGAGCAATTCTGGCTCACGCAGGGCAAGCCCGAGCAGGGCTGGGTGTTCCAGGCGAAAGGGTTTCGCACGCGCCCGGTGAACGCGCATAACTGGTACAATCGGCATTATGCCGTGGCCGTGAAGAAAGCTGGCTTATCGGATCTGAAGGTAACCTTTCACACCTTGCGCCGGACATGGGCCAGTCGCACCGGGCAGACGACGCCAGCACGCATCTTACAAGCGTTAGGCGGATGGTCGAATATGCAGATGGCTGAACTGTACTGTCAGCCGTTCGACGAGGCCATGCGTGAGGCGATGGAACGTGGGGCCGTGCAGGGATCGAAAAAAAGTGTCGGGAAAATGTCGGGAGAGAAAACGCCGATTCGGAAATCGATCATAAAACTCTTAAAAAACAAAGATGTGGCGGTGTAGCTCAGTTGGTAGAGCAGCGGACTCATAAGCCGCGGGTCTCCCGTTCAATCCGGGACACCGCCACCACACCGCACTGCGTGCGCGCACGCACGGCCCCCTCTTCATGCTGATCGCCTCAAGACAGTTGTACCAGCACTCTTATCCGCAACAGCCTCCTGCAAACGCCTGCAGCTGCTGAGAGGCACTCCAGCAGCGTTCGCAAAGTTCGACCGTAGAATGAGTCATTCCATCCACGCAAACAATGCGTCGCTGAACCGCCGTCCCACAGTCGGAGCAAGCGACTGCAATGAGCACGTCCCTGCTACGCTCTTGGGTCAGCAAGAGACACCATTTTAGTGTTCGGGCGGTAGCGACGATTGCAGACGTCTGACATGAACTCCTGCCCTCCCTTGAGATGGACAAGATTTCTCCACAACCGAACTGTAAACGGTTTTGCCTTGGCCCGACAGAGTTCCCATTGCATCTCACGCAATTGGTCATTCAGGGTGTCTACCGTGCGCTCTAGATCAACGAGCCGATCTGTCCCTACGAGTCTTCCTGCTGTGCTCATCATGCCCTCCATTTTTGATTACACCGCACAATGCCGAATCACGCCGATGAGAATGCCTTCGATATGAAACGTGTCTGACGGTCGTACGATAATCGACTGCATCGCTGCGTTCGCAGGACGCAGCTCAATGTGTGAATCCCTATTGAAGTAGGTCTTGATCGTAGCCTCGTGATTCACCAGTGCGACGACTGTTTGCCCGTTCTGCGCTGTCGCCTGTTTTTTCACCACCACAAGATCGCCAGGGAGAATGCCATCCTCTTTCATCGACTCCCCTTTGACACGGAGTGCAAATGTATCTCCCCCCCGCAACATGCTGGGCGGGACATCGATGAGTTCGGACTGGGAGACCGGCTCAATCGGTACGCCAGCCGCCACCACTCCTGCCATGGGAATTTCAGACGACCGCCCCAACCGATCTAATACGACTTGGACCATTCCAGGAATACGGCGCATACCAGATTCGTAGCGTGCAACCGACACACGTGTCGTCTGCAACGCATCGGCAAGTTGCTGCTGGGTCAGTCCCATCTGTTCTCGAATTCGCTTTAGGTCGTTCGGCTTCATAGTGTAACCAATGGTTACACGCCGTACATCAGACTGTCAAGCCCCTCCCTCGATCTCCCAATAATGATGGAGAAAACCTAGTCCAGGAGAGAAGTCTGTGCATAACTCGACGAAAACCTCGCTCCCAGCGCAGCAGTCCGTTATGTTGCTGCGTAAAATGCCTGTCTTTCACTAGGCTTTGTTGTTTCTGACTTATTTTTCGAAAAGTACCCCTATATCTTGTGGTGTTACGTTATTGCCCATCAATGCCTATTTTTTAGGCAAAGACGTGTCGAGGGTAGATAAATGCGCAGTATTTGGCAGACAAGTGGATCTTATGAACAGACTTATCCACAGAAGTTGGGGAGAGGGTTTCGTGAACATTTTCCTTGACCTTTGTATACAAATTTTCACTTACACCCTCAGATGTGCCTGCCGCCCGTCGCAGGATGAGACCTGAGACAGGCGCGCAATGCGCGATATGGACAGAAGAGGATCCCACCTTAACAGGCTTGTCACGCACGCCAGAGTCTGTCGAGAATCAACCAGGATAGGATAAAGGCTTGATGTTGATGCAGTGCGAATAACTGGACGAGAAGGGGGCTAAATTCCGTCGTGCTGAGGCGCTAAGAGAAGTACCCATCAAGGGCAGTGCAAGAAGACAACAAAGCCCTCTTCCACTCACAGGAAGAGAGAGAGCAAGTCATAGCCCTCTTTTGTCTGGCAGGGGACCATTGCCGGTTTCTTCGGAGTCTGCAAAATATGCCCGCTGGCGCAAAGCATTCTCCAGCAGGCACTTGCAACGCTCAATGACGGAAGAATAACACCAGGCCCAGTCGCAATGAAGGCACCAAACTGCGCGAAGCCGCCATTGCCTGGGTGACCGTCATCGACTCGCTGATCACCGACTATCAGTGCCGCTAGTACCAGTCTCTTCTGCCCACTCTGATCTCAGCACTGGGCACGTCCCAGACCTAGTCTTCTTCCGGGTTAATGATATGCAGACCAGCAGAACGACAGGCCGTCAGCAATTGCTGATCGGCACTGACGACAGTCAAGCGTAACGGCTTGAGCTCCAACGCCAGCGCCAAATGCAAGACCTGCGGTGAGCGGAGGGCCGGATACTCCAGGGCAAGTTCTTTGGTCGCCAAATAGGTCTGCATCGTCGGGGCGATGAACTGGAAGAGACCCTCCTGCGACTCTTTCTCGAACTTATGAATCACCGAGTAACAATCGTCACGGGTGATATCTCTGTGGTGGGCTCGATTTGAGAATGCCGTATAAAAATCGGTGACGGACCACGTTGGCACAATCGCGACCATGCCCCGCTTCACCATCAGCTTGCCGATGATACGCGTACCGCGCTCCATGCTGTACCGTTTCACCAAAGCCGTTGAGTCGAAATAGTAGTACGGCATGCGATCAGATCCTCCCCTTCAGAATGATGGCAGCCAAGGGGCCCGGCATTTTCGAGAGCCGATCTTGGATTTCATCCAGCGGTAACTCGTCATACCCCTCTTTCCGAAACTTATCGGCCAGATTCCCCTGGTTGAACGACGCGGTGTCGTTCTTGAGGCGATCGCCAAGCCGGCGTTTCGCTAAACGGCTGGGGACTCGCTGATGTGTGACCGTCAACCCGCGGCCACGGCTCCGTGGTGCACGAGTGGTTGTTTGTCCTGCTCCTGATTTCGCTTTGGCCATACTTCCCTCTCTCTCTGAATTAATGGGGTGCTGACGCCGGCATAGAGACCTGCCCGTCCCGCGGACATCCCGCAAGCTGGCTTGATAATGCCGGCAATTCCGCCTCTCCATACACATGCGCCGCAATGGCCTTCGCCACATCGGCAGAAAACTCATGCTGCATGACACGCACAACTTTGGCTGTCGCCTCACGCTCAGACAAATGGCCTTCCTTCCCACCCTTTGACAAAGCGCCGACTACTCGCTGGCTGGCGACATCCACAACTTCGAAATCGCTACACCAACGCACGAACTTGAACTGCGGATCGCGCACGTCGATGGGCCATACCCGTACCATGCCCCTCACCAGCAGCTCCGGAGATGGACCGTTAGTATCGCCGCCCATCGATCGATCTCCACCCCCAGGACGACTCGTAACCTGCAACCCTTCCTTCAACAGACCCTCCGTCAAGGCACGTTGAACCGGTTCAGCCTGATCGCCGGTCACCACCACCGCGATCACAAGATTCGTCGCGAGGAATTGCTCGAGCTCACGCGTGAGCTCACTCACGCGGTAGGCCGCGGCTGTGCCCTGCCCACTCGGACGAATCACACGGAGGTCGGCATTATAGGTCTCACGCAGCACCAAGTTTCTAGCAGCCCGTCTTAATGCTCTGGCTTTGGCCAACTTATCGGAGGGGCGGCGAGCCTCACCGACATCGTCTCCGATCGATCGATCAAGCTCGGTGATCTTTTCCATGAACGAGGCCTCTGCCTGCGACCGCTGCATCCCCGCCAAGACATAGTGGAGGCCGCTGTGCCCATCGACCCACCGATCGACGATCTTGACGTTCTCCAACACTTTGTCGGTCGACACACTCGTCAGATTGTCGAGGGTCAGACGCCGTTCAGCGTTGCTCTGCCCCCGCTGTTCGATCAGCAGATACGACTCCCAATCTTTGGCTTGCGCACTCACCTCGGCTTTAAAAATCCTGGCCACTGCGGCATAGGCGCGATCTTCAGCTGTCGCACGACTTTCCGCCTGTCCCACACCCAACAGATATTGTCCGGACGGATAGGCCGTACTCACCCCGTCGATCCAGTCTGGTTTCGCATGTCCTCCAAACCAGGAACAGCCGGAAAAAGCACACAACGTAATCAGCGCCATCCCGATCCGGCACACAAACGACGATCCGTCTCTCATGGCATCACCCGCTGGATCACGACTGCAGTTTCGCCAGGTCCAAGAGAGAGGGTCCGCATGGTTTCAGGCTTCATCGGGTCAAGCGGCCCACTGGCTGAATCCTGCACCTGGTAGCGACCAGCGGGAACCCAGACCCGCGCAAGATGGATTTCGTCGGGCAATGTCTGCCAGCTCCGCTTGTCGGCTTCTTCGGATGCCACGGCCAGTCCTTTCGTCAATAGTCCGACGAGCAAACCTACCCAGGGCGCCGCATCTTTTCCCGCTGCCTGCTGCGCTCCTCTCGTCGCTCCCTCGGCCAGGGCGAACTTTGTAGCAGCACGGGCAAGGGCCTTGACGGTGATGCCGGCCATTCGTTCTGACAGCGCTTTATCTGCTTGTGCCGTCACGTTATGCGCCAACTCCGTGTTCACCGTCACCCGCGAACCATTGTCGGAAATCAGATTAACGGTATCAACCTTCACGTGCGTCTGCTGTGGAACGAGACGTGGCAAGGCCACACGAACGACGCGGCCATTCAGTCCATACAAAACCGTGTCCACCCCTCGATTGGATTGCCGATTCGATTGCGACATTCCGCGATTCAACAGCACCAACTGGAGGGCATCGAGACTGATCGGCAGATCAAGAAACTGATCCTCCTTGTGTGGCGCGCGGCCATTATAGCTGATCACAACCACTTGAGCGAGTTGTTGCAACGCCTGACTGCTCTCCCATCTCGTCTCGGAAAAAGCCTGTTGGTACTCGGCCAACTCTTGCGTGAAGTGCAGCGCCTCGGCCGTTCGTAGCAGATCGGCCCGCAGCTGAGAGGGAACCGCCGTATGGGACCATGCGCGGGTCGCCTCAAGAGTCTCGTACGCCTTCCGATAGGCAATAAACGCATTATTCACATCCCCGGTGCTCTCATACAGAATGCCGGTCAGATAGCGGGCGAAACCGTCATCCCGATAGGCATTCTTCTCCTTGGTCCGATCCGACAGGACATTGAGCCGATGATCGATACGCCGGGCCTCGACCAGCGCATCCTGCCACTGGCCCACCGTCGCATAATTGAGGGCCTTCAAGACATTGATGAGCACCTGCTCATAGGGATCACCCTCATAGGGTAACGCCGTATCGTTCGTCATGAACGCGAGCGTCTCCGTTCGGATCCTCCTCGTGTAGAGGCGATCGACCTCATCCTCTGCCTGTTCGAGCACCGCGTTACTCTGCTGATACTCGCCGGCAAGTTGAAGCGTCATGCCTCGGTCCATACCGTAGAGGACGCGGCTTTTCGATCCATACTCTTTCTCTGCTGCTGCGACAATGGCATCGGCGCCCTTGGGGTCGTGGGCGCGAAGACTGGCTTCAATGAGGAGATACCGATTGACCGAGGGACCGCATCCGGCCAGCAGCGACAAGGCCACCAAGGCCGCAAGAGACTGAATGAAAATAAAAAAGCCCCACCGTGCCTGAAGAAGGGCGGTGGGGCGTGAGGCAAGACAGCTCAACGGAGGTTCTGGAACCTAAAAAATGGAACGTTTCTTTTCGACAACTTTCTTGATCTTCTTCTGGCCATACCAGACCTTGGCATTGCTTTCCAAATCTACCATCTGGAGATCGACCTGGTAAAATACCGCCTTCGTCCCGTCGGCCTCGTCGAGAATCGTGGCAATAGTGCCCTTCATCATATAATCGGCACCGATCTCTTTTCCCGGCGCTTTCTGCGTATCCTCACGCGCATACATCGCCTGCTCTTTGCGCTCAGTGCGTAGTTCGTCGCGATCGCCCTTTCCCGCCACGAATGTGACTTTCTGGGAGTTCGTCAGCTCACGTTCAAGATCGGTCACAAACGTGTTGACGTTGATATGTTCGTGACTGCTATTCTGAATGGCCCCGACGACCACGACCGGTTGGCGATGCTTCGAACTGGCAAAATTATTGAGCCAGGGATACTCCAACGCCTCTTTGACCATAGATTCCGCGACGATCCTGGAATCGGTATCGTTCCACCGCCCACTCAGATCCGTGACGACCCCGGAATCGACCCTGGTAATTTTCGTTTCCTGCGCACAACCGGCCAACAACAGCACCGCCAGCGCCATAACCCCGATTCGTCCACGATCCATCACGATCACGCGATACCTCCTCGCACATGCAGCCATTGGCAATCGATGAGTTAGAGCCCTTACTTCGGCGCTCGTTTATCTTCTTCTTTCTCGAGCCGATCGAAGAGTTTATCGGCATTCTTCCTGACATAATCGCGAACCTGCGCGTTCAATTCCTTCGCCTTCTCAAGGTTATCCTTCATCTCCTCGAGATTCAGCTTGGTCAACACGTAGTAGGTGTTCGTTTTCTCGTCCTTGTACCGCTCAATGGGACGCACACCGCTGAGCGTCGTCGTCGTCACCGTCTTAATGGCCCGCTCGACATTCTGCTCTTCCGTGTTCTTCGTAAAGTCTCCAGCCGTCGTGGAGGCTGCATAGTCGCGCATCAGATAGCCGGTATAAGTTTCAAAGGTCTTGGCAATTTCAGCTCTGGCACGATTTTCAGCGGTGTCCCAGGCCAGCGGCTCGTTCCGAACACCGGCTACGGACCCGACGCCATAAAAGGCTTTACTATCTTTCTCGTTAAAGGCTCCAGACCCTTGCTTGACCCACTTCGGAGGCCCGCCGCAAGCAACAAGTCCGATCATCAGGGCAACAGCGACTCCCCCCCCGACTAGCCCCGACCTGAATCCCAGTACCCTATTCATACCCATGCCTCCTTGGTGATGATCTGGACAGTGAAACAGCACGTCACAGCGGCAGATGCCAGCGACAAACGTTCGAGAATCCAAACGAAATCATGCTAACATGCACCCCTACCTCAGTCAACGCAACAGGCGATCAACGGTTGACCGTCTCAATGTTCTCTGTAAGGAGGATCCCCGTGGCAGACATTCAGATCAATGACGGTATCATTAAGATTATGAACATGGAAGTACAAGATCCCAAAGCAGCCGCAATCCTTGCCGAATACCCTCAAGTCCGCTGGGCAGAAATTACACGGAAAGCGGTCAAGATCGGACTGGGCTATCTCAAGGGAGGAGAAAAACCTTAAGGCTTGGCAGATGGTACGACAGGAGCGGCGGGTGATGACTGCTGTGCAACGGCAGCTCGGGCGCGAGCATGACTTCCCCCGAGTTCGAGATAGCGCGTGAAGGCCTCGACTGATTTGGACTGATCCTTCATCTCGTCGGCATAGAGAATCCCCAACGAGAAATAGACATCCACATAGTTGGGATTAACTACCAGCGCCGCCTGCATCGCGCGCTCGGCCTCGGCATACTGCCCGCGTTTTTCGTGAATCAACCCAAGCGTGTACTGAGAGTCCGGGTTCTTCGGCGCATACTGTACCGCCAGCGTCGCCGCCGATAACGCGGCATCAAGGTTCGGTATCACTTCTAACAACACATAACTCTTGAGCACATAGGCATCGCCGAACGTGGGGTCGTATTCCAAGGCTTTGTTCAGCCGCTCCAGCGCTTCCTCCGCCAACTTCCCGGTTTGGAGCAATGCAAACGCCTGTTCATACTGCGTCTTTGCGGCCTGCCGTTGCTCAAATGGAGACTGAGGCCCTGCCCCTGCGACAAACGCGGCCTTTCGCCCCTCGATCAATACCGTATCCCCGTCCCCTTCAAGCTGTGCGAAAAGAGGATGCTGCGCACCCTTCGACCGCTCCACAACTTGTTGCCTCACATAGTCTCCAACCTCGGAAGCCATGAGCCAGCCATTCTTATTGCCATCTGCCATGCCACTCAGTCCATTCACCAGCGCCTGCACGAAGACACTCTTCCCATTCTCCTGACTCAGGGGCTCTCCCTTATCGCCCGCCGTCAAGAGCTGCACCGCTCGCCGCTCCGTATCGTCTTCCGGGGCCAAGCGCCCTTCAAGGGAGAGGGGCTGAGCCGTGCTCACCTCCCACCCGCGAACCGCCGCGTTCACGAGAAAGAGCGTATGTTTAGACGCACTCCGCCGACTGAATTCTTTGAGCTGCTCAAACGTCACGGACTTGGACACGTTTCCGATCTGCGCATCCCAGGGCACGAGATACCCCAATTCCTTGCCGTCAAGATCTTGCGTCATCCCGGCATGCCCGACGAAATAAAGCACAAGCCGATCATGCCGACCGACCTTGCGGGGCAAAAAATCGGAGAGCGTCTGCTGCAGACGGCGAAAACTCACATCCTTGTCGTAGAGCTCCACGACTTCGTCGAAGCCTAATTGGCGGAAGGATTGGGCCACTGCCTTGGCATCTTCTATTGCGCCGGGAATCTTCGGAGCCAGAAGATAGTTCTCCACCCCGATGATAATGGCCCACGACTTGTAGTAGAGCCCTTCCGGCTTTCCCAGTTGGGCAGTAGCCGGCGACGGACAAAACATCGGCACCAACAAGCAGGCGAGCAATACGAAAATGAGTGGCCGCGATAGTGGGGACACAATGGGCAACATCAATGAATCCGGCCTCAATGTATAACGAGTGACAAGTTGAGCCTACTCTCGCCTTTGCGCGACTGTCAAGAAACGGAGCACCGCAACAGCAATCGCGGCTGTAGTTGAGTTCCCCCTGGCCCTCCAGCATAATATCGAGGCTGTGCTTTGTCCCTTGATCTAGCAGGCATCGAAGAAACTATTTTGATTACGCCAACAGGACTTCGATACCCTGTACGCTTGGAGCAAGAACAGAACACCAACACGGATGCTCAAAAAGGCCGTCCAGCAAGGCCGCAGGCGAATCGAAACCGGAGGCGTACCCTCAGGGGTACGTTGAGGATTTCGATGAGCCGAGAACGATGCTGGCGGACTTTTTCAGCATCCTGCTAAAGGAGCCATTGCACCATGTCAGAGAACATCGACACCCTCCTCAAGGAAAGCCGTGTGTATCAGCCGACCGCTCAAACCAAAGCCGCGGCTCATATTCAAGACTACGAGAGCGCCTATAAGAAATCGATTGCCGACCCTGAAGGCTTCTGGGCCACCGTCGCCAAGGAACTTGAGTGGTTCTCCCCCTGGACCAAAGTTCTGGAATGGAACTACCCCTGGGCCAAGTGGTTCGTCGGCGCCACCTGCAACATTGCCTATAACTGTCTCGATCGTCACGTCAAAACCTGGCGCAAGAACAAGGTCGCCATCATCTGGGTGGGTGAGCAGGACCAGGAACGGGTCATCACCTATGGGGAACTCTATCGACAGGTCAATCGTTGCGCGAATGCGCTCAAGAAGCTGGGAATCACGAAGGGTGACCGGATCACGATCTACCTGCCGAAAGTCCCCGAACAGATTGTCGCTATGCTCGCCTGTGCCCGCATCGGTGCCATTCATAGTGTGGTCTATTCAGGATTCAGTGCCCCAGCCCTCGCGAACCGCATTCAAGATGCCGAAGCCAAGCTGGTCATTACGGCCGACGTGGGATATGACCGGGGAAAAGTCCTGAACCTCAAGACGGTGGTCGACCAAGCCGTCGCCAACTCCTCCACCGTTGAGCGAGTCGTGGTGCTGCGAAGACAGACCCCAGGAGTCGCGCTGGCTTCGCCGAAAGAAATTGATTGGCACGACTGGCTGAAGGACGAGAAGGCGGTCTGCGAGGCCGAGCATCTGGATGCCGAACATCCCCTCTATATCCTGTATACCTCCGGCACCACAGGCAAACCCAAAGGCGTAGTCCATGTTCACGGCGGCTACATGGTCGGGACCTACATCACGACGAAATACGTCTTCGACCTGAAAGAAGACGATGTCTATTTCTGCGTCGCCGATCCAGGCTGGGTCACAGGCCATAGTTATATTGTGTATGGCCCCCTCCTGAACGGCGCCACAATCCTCACGGCAGAGGGCAAGCCTGACTATCCGACACCAGGCCGCTGGTGGGATCTCATTGAACGCTACGGCGTCTCGATTTTCTATACGACCCCCACCGCCATTCGTCTGCTCATGCGGTATGGGGAAGACTGGCCCAAGAAATACGACCTCTCTAGCCTCCGCATCCTCGGCAGCGTGGGCGAGCCGATCAATCCGGAAGCCTGGGAATGGTTCCATCGTGCAACCGGTGGGGACAAACCAATCATGGATACCTGGTGGCAGACCGAGACAGGATCGATCATGATTACCCCCCTGCCGACCGTCCCGTTGAAGCCAGGATCGGCCACCAGACCCTTCCTTGGCATCGAAGCCGATGTCGTGGACAGCGCAGGCAACAGCCTCCCCGCCAACGCCGGCGGCTTCGCCGTGATCAAGAAGCCCTGGCCTGCAATGATGCGGACCATCTACAAAGATCCGGAACGCTACAAAACTTATTGGAACACCATCCCGAACTGCTACAGCGCCGGCGACATCTGCCACAAAGATGAAGATGGTTACATGTGGTTCATGGGCCGCGCCGACGACGTGATCAAAGTGGCCGGTAACCGGCTCGGCACCGCCGAAGTAGAAAGCGCGCTAGTCAGCCATCATGCGGTGGCTGAGGCGGCAGTCATCGGCAAACCGCACAAGCTCGTCGGCGAGTCCATCAAGGCTTTCATCATTTTGAAACAGGGGGAAGTGGAAAGCCCGGCACTGATCCAGTCGATCAAGGATCAAGTGATGAAAGAGTTGGGAAAAATCGCGGTGCCGTCTGAAATCGACATCGTCCCCTCGCTCCCAAAAACCCGATCTGGAAAAATCATGCGGCGGGTGCTCAAAGCCAAGGAACTCGGACAAGATCTTGGCGATATCTCGACGATCGAAGATTGATCCAACCGGCTTCAAGACCGGTGGTCAATGAGACGTCTGTGCGCTCTCGAAACGATCGGAGGCCGGTCATGAAAACAGCAAGAAGTTCCAGCATCACAGTTGCGATTGGAGTACTGGCAACCTTCCTGGTCGCCATGAGCCCGACTGCTACCTGGGCTGCGGAACCGGGCAAGCAGGAAACGAAAGCAAAAAAACAGTCTCAGCCCCAGACCGTTCCAAATGCCAAAAAGTCGACCACCCCGAAATTTGCGTCGGCGGAGACGGCGGGAAAAGCCCAATCCTGTTACGGTGAGGCACCAAGGCTCGATAAACTCACGCCTGACGAAGGGAAGGCCGGCGACAAGGTCACCATCACCGGAACCAGCTTCGGCGCGGCAGCCTGCTTACGCAGCGTCTCCTTCGGCCCTGGTCATCCAGCAAAGTTTCAACAGACCAACGACAGCATCACGACGACCGTGCCAAGCGGCGGAAAGAAGGGCATGGTTCTCCTCACCGTCACCACAGCCTCGGGAGAAAACTCGAAACCGTTCCTGGTGAAATAGAGAAGAGCGGGGGCCAGCCAGACCATCCTTCTTGCTCGCAGAACGCGCACGGTGAAACGGTGCTCGTCCGATGCGCGCACTTGAGGATCTGCCAGGATGACCTGTGGAGAGAGACAAGAGAGAGCGGAAAAATGATGAGGACACATCGGACATGAAACGTAAGCCGGGCGAACCGATCTATCTCAAACGGCATATGCTAGGCCTTGCTACGGCTCTGCTTGCCTCTTTTCTATTGCCGCTCCTCTATCACCGCTATATCCAGCAACTGAGTTTTTCTACCCGCTTCATCGCCGGCCTGCTCATTGCCACAACTGGAGCCATCGCACTGTACTTCACCTACCGGGCCTCGGCCCAGAATGAACCCTAGCGCAAGAGATCTCTCCCCACAGGATGCTCAAAAAGACCGTCCAGCAAGGCCGCAGGCAAGTCGAAACCGGAGTCGTACCCTCGGGGGTACGTTGAGGATTTCGATGAGCCGAGAACAAAGCTGGCGGACTTTTTCAGCATCCTGCTATTTCTTCTGCTCGGGCTTCTGATGTGTCCATGCCAGAGGAGTGGTCGCATCGGAAAGGTAGGCCTGCCCGAATCCCAGGACCAGATGCGCGTCCTGGAGCCGCAGTTCCCAGAGTGAGAAGTCCGCAAACCCAAACATCATGGCCGACTGGGGAAAACGCGCCAGATACCGCTCTTTCACTTCCGCATAATTCGGTGCACCAGCATTCAACAACACCGCCTCACCCTGAAGATTCATCCTTCGGAGCGCCGAGGGATTCTTCTCTGGGCGATCCGGCTCCGAGACAAATAGCCCGACGCGGCTATCCAGCAACAAATGTCCGGTATGCAACGCCAAACCACTGACATGAATATAGGCTCGCGACCACTGTTTGCCAAAGACGTAGGGCACATGCGACCCGAACGGCCGCCCATTTCTGAGCGTCAGCAAAACCCCCGTACGGACCTCCTCGGCTAGGTTGGACCACGCAGCCTGCACCTCTTCATCCGACAGTGCCTCAGACATTGCCATAGAAATACCCTCCCTCCGTCCAATCATGCCCCGTCTCGCCAGATCCGCCCATCTCGCTCATCGCGCTTGTTTCACCTTTCACGCCTTACGATTTCCCCCCCTCGGTTGAGTCAGTTACAGGAAAGGGAGCCGCGCACTGGAGTATGCGCTCTCCCATGAAATCGTCACGAGCATCCAGGCGCCAGGCCCGCCGTCTACGCCTCCTGCATACGCACGAACGCGCGCGCGGAGATCAGGTCCTGCCTGGTGCAGAGCTGCTTTTCACGCAACAGATGCTCTAATGCTGCGATCCGGGCCGTCATCTCCGGCAGCACAATATCAACCTGCTCCCGCAGGTCCTGCAGCCGGCGACTCAGCCCCGAATCCTCTCGCTTCGCAGCCGGTCCCTTCTTCTCTCGACCAACCACTCGACCTTGCACCCGCTTCCGTGAAACGATCCTCTTGGTTGACATGGTTCCCTCCAGATTGAGAATCCTCAACAAACCGGCTTTGCAGGGACGGTCACATACGACACAAAACCTTCTCCGTCATCCATAATACACTGGTACAACTGCACCAGCACCGGGAAGTATGCTCATCCAATCAAACGGGCAATGCCTCACCCTTCCATCCCATCTCATACCCCCATCATTCGTCGCTGAGTCTGTGTCTTGGTTGGTTCAGCTTCTTTGGCTTGAGGAACGAGACAAACCGAATAAACCAGCCTCGCCCGCGTCAAACCTCCTAAGCAAATGTCGCCCCCGCCCTCTGTCAGGAGGCAAAAACAGCATAAACCCTATGAATTTTTACTCTTGACACCTGAGTACTATTTCAAAAGCTGTGCATAAGTCAGGTCTCCCGTGCGACACCCCACATTCAGATTGCCGCTTCAAGCATGAAATCAATCGATCCTAAAAAAAGTCCCACAGCTGGTAGTAAAACGGCTGAAATACCCGTCAAGCCACAAAATGTTGGGGGTCCGTTCTGCGGGCCACAATGCCTATTTTTCAGGCAATCAGCTCGCAACTCTCTCCGTATCAGCCATTTCGTTACCAAAGAGGTGCTTGTCCACAGAGTTGTCCACAGAAGTTGGGGAACCGAATTATAGAGCCGTCTGCACTCGGTCCAGTAGAGCCAAAGCGGAAATTTCATTTCGCCTGGAAATATATTGCAAGCATTCACAGATCGGCCTACTACCAGTCTGAGATAGCGAGAACATTCCCAACGTATCCCAGCAGGAGGCCATCGAAACGAGGGTGAGGAAGCTCCACCTCGTTCAGCTCTTACTGCGCACGTTTTATGGCCCCTAATGCAGGGTGATTTCTCCAGGGGAAAACGGTATTCTTTCCAGCGAGCGAGTACCAAGAGTGGCACCGCCTCAATGAGTGTTGGTAGTGAGAAGGAAGGGAATCCATGAGTTCGACCACAGGCACGACCACAGCACGTCAATTTAAGAAGCTCCTTTTGTCGGAGCAGCTCGAATTCATTTGCGAGGCGCACAATGGCCTCAGCGCAAAAATCGTTCAAGAGGCTGGCTTTAAAGGCATCTGGGGCAGCGGTCTCTCCATTTCCGCGCAATTCGGCGTCCGTGACAACAACGAAGCCAGCTGGACCCAGGTGCTGGAGACCCTGGAATTTATGTCCGACGCCACCACGATTCCCATTCTCCTCGATGGCGACACGGGGTACGGCAACTTCAATAATATGCAGCGCTTAGTCCGCAAACTCGAACAACGCAAAATCGCCGCGGTCTGTATCGAAGATAAACTCTTCCCCAAGACGAATAGTTTCATCAAGGGGGACGCCCAACCCATGGCGGACATGCAGGAATTCTGCGGCAAGATCAAAGCCGGCAAAGATGCGCAGACCGACCAGGACTTTTGTATTATCGCCAGAGTGGAAGCCTTCATCTGCGGCTGGGGGTTGGCGGAAGCGCTGCGTCGCGCCGAGGCCTATCATCAGGCAGGGGCGGACGGCATCCTCATTCACAGCGCCCTCTCAGTGCCGGATGAAATCCTGGCGTTCAAACAGGAATGGGGCAATCGCTGCCCCGTCGTGATCGTGCCCACCAAATATTACGCGACCCCCACCGACGTGTTTCGGCAGCATGGGATTTCGATGGTGATTTGGGCCAATCACATGCTTCGATCGGCCGTGGCCGCCATGCAAAAAACCGCACGCACGTTAAAGGACCAGGAACACCTGCTCTCCATCGAAGACAAAGTCGCGCCGGTCTCCGAAATCTTCCGCCTGCAAAACGCCGCAGAGCTACAAGAGGCTGAAGACCGCTATCTGCCCAAAGGCGCCGAGGGCACCGCGGCCATCGTGCTGGCCGCCTCCCGCGGAAAAGAGCTGGGGGAACTTACCGAACTGCAGCCCAAAACGATGGTCAAGATCCAGGGCATCCCCATCCTGTCCCATATCGCCGACGCCTACAATGCCGTAGGGATCAAAGACATCGTGGTGGTCCGCGGATATAAGAAAGAAACCGTCAATCTGCCCAACCTGACCTATGTCGACAACGACGATTTCGCGGACACCGGCGAACTGGATTCGCTCTTAAAGGCCCTCCAATCCCTGAAAGGACCGGCAAAGGACACCATCATTTCCTATGGCGACGTGCTGTTCAATAAATATATTCCCCAGTCCCTCTGCCAGGAAACCGGTGACTGCGTCATTTTCGTCGACAGCAACTGGCAGGAACAGAGCAGCTATGCCCGCCTCGGCGGATTTACAGAATGTACCATTCCCAATTCGAGAAGAGCCTTTAACGCAAAGATCTTTCTCAAGCAATTGGGCGACAACCTTCCCAAAGAATCCATCCACGGGGTCTGGATGGGCTTTCTCAAAGTCTCACCCAGCGCCGCCACGCTCATCACCGGCATCATTGTGGAGCTACTGGCCAAGCCAGCCAACCGCAAAGCCGGCATCCCGCACCTGCTCCAAGAACTCTTGAAACGGCAGTACCCAATCCGCGTGCTCTATACGGCAGGCCACTGGCTCGATATCAACAGCCTTGAGGATGTGGTCCAGGCGGGAAACTTTTGATCGCGGGGCTTCTGGTTTGTTTGGTCTATTTGGTTGGTCTGGTCTGTTTGGTTTCGGTCAACAAGACAAACCCACAAGCCAGATAAACTCGCTCGTCGAGCAGGCGGGGGAAAGGGTCTTATACGGAACTGTAGAAGACCCCGCATGGATGGGATGCAGAGAAGAACCTCGAAGAAATCACTTGGACTTACGTCGCAATCCTGGCAGGACCCCACGGGGTCTTATCCTGCATGCAAGGCAATTGGTATCTTATACGGAACCAGATAATAGACAGTTAGAGATCATCATCCTCATCCTGTATCTATGACGAAATATTCCTCAAATGGCAACCAACCCAATAATGGATACAACGACTATCGCTGATAGAGAAATCCAAGGGAGAATTGAGAGGAAGAGCATGTGGCCTTCATTTGAAACAGCCGCTCGGTGGCAAGATGCTGCCAATATAGCGTTAATCGGGGCTTTGGTTGTTGGCGTAATTGCAACAGCGCTAGTCGTATGGATGGGAAATGTAAAAGAAGAATACCTAAGACGTGATCTTGCAGATACAAACGCTCGTGCGGAGGAAGCTAAAGCGGATGCGTCACAATCTCTCGCGGCCGCAAAGCAGGCAGAATCCAATTTGGCTGGGGCTAATGCCAGAGCCGAAGAAGCAAAAGCCGAATCAGCAGAGGCAAATGCCCGTGCAGCGGAGGCCAACAAAATCGCAGAAGGCGAACGATTGGCAAGAGTGAAAATCGAGGAAAGATTAGCGCCGCGTTCAATTACGCAAAAACAAATTGGTGCTTTATCCAAGAGACTTAAACCATATTCCGGCATCTCCATTGACATACTCCAAATTGGAGAGAGTCCGGAGATTACAAACTTTCGCTCTTTAATCGAAAATCCATTGCGTGCTGCCGGATTGAATTTATTTTCCTCAACAGCAGTCGGGAGCGGATCATTCATTGGGCTGTCAGTTGGAGTATTGGTAGATGCCAGCGAGTCTGATAAGACGGCCGCATCTGCTTTACTATCAGCGCTAAATGCAGAAGGTATCAACACTGCAAATGCCGGGGTATCAAAAAGAGAAGAGTGGCCTGGATTCACAATGGCTCCACCAGGAGCTAATAAGGCTATGATAAGAATGTATGTTGGCAGCAAACCTTGAATCATGATCTCTAGCCCTGCATTCCACCAGACCGCCCAGAAGCGCGGCGGCTGGTGAATTCCACGTTGAGGCTGTAGAAAAACCTCCATACCCCTATCTCCCATGAGATAATTAAACGCACCAAATTTCATGGGGAGGCCGTTGGGATGGCTCGATACAAACCCATTCAACAGGTCTGAAACTTCTGCCGGTGGATTTTGACCAGCAGGTTATTCCCGGTAGTTTTGAACACGCCCTCTGCCACTTGGTAGATCACGAACTCGACCTCGCCGGATTCCACGCCCGCTACAAAAACGACGACGAAGGCGCCCCGGCCTTCGATCCTGCCGCCCTCATCAAAATCATCCTGTTAGCCTAGAACAGGGATTCGGGGTCAAGCATGGGCGATTATGTCTAACTTGACACCCAAGTTAGACATCGCTACCATGGCTACCTCTCACCAAGGGGGTGCGCTATGGAAACAACCGACCCGAGTTATTCAATTCTTTATTACCGCTATATCAAGGACGCTCTCTTTAATCTATTTGGAATTAGTTCATGGGCCACTCCGGTCACAACAGTTTGCGTTCTCATCGCGGCAGCCATACTCACGCTTATTTTTGCACCGACAGAATATAAGAGTTGGGGTATGACTGCGATGATTGGGGTAGGTGCTGCGCTTTGGATTATTTTCGGTGCAGTTTTATTCTTTGGGGTTAAGGCTCCAATGGATATTGCAGAAAAACAAGAAGCGGATTTCGCAAAACGATATGAAGCTCTCGAAAATGACAAAAAGATGCTAGAGGCGCGCTTAGAAGTAAAAGCTAGAAATGCAAAAATCAGGGAGGATTTAGATCGTTTTGTTTTTAGGGCGCATCATATTCAGCAACACTTTAGCGGAATTTATCTTTCCGACATTGCGCAGGGAGCTACACCAGACAGTGAATTCAGTGATTGGCATGGCGAAATTCGCCAGTACTTAAATGATAATTTACCAGGTCACACTGGAAGATTTGAGGACATTATGAGTGGTCAAATGATAGTAGTTCCGCAGAGTGCCTCCAACCCAAATATTTGGGGAGTTATTGAGAGGTACAAGGGGAAACTTGGAGAGTTTTGGAAAGAATATTACGATCCACAGGATGCAGCCAAATCATGATTTAGTAGGGCGTTTTGCCCGTCTTGGCTTTACGTCATCTGTTGATTTTCCACGTGACTTGCGCTGTTTAGGCTCAGCGGTAACGCCCAGGAGCGCTTTTATGGCCTCATCAAAACTCAACGGATGGAGCGAAACCGGTTTCGCTTTCGGCATAGATTGCCCTCCAACGGCAAAGAGAGTTGCACGTTCTTCGGCTGATACTTCATCTGAGCACGCTTCAGCGGAGGCGTACTCAGCATCCTGCTACGACCTGCGTGAAGATGTCAGCATTCTTCCGGTTGTTATGCCGGAACGAGAATTCTGCCAGGTACAGCGGCAAGTAGTCCTTGCTCACTTGGTGAAACGTGCCGATCACGCCGCGCTTCAACAAGCTCCAAAAGGCTTCCAGATTGTTAGTATGCACATTGCCGCGAACATATTCCTTCTTGCCGTGATTCACGGATTCATGTGGGAGCGTGTTCTTGAGTGTGGCATAACCTGCAGCCTCATCGGTGGCAACAAGCGACACGGCATCGCCGACAGTTTGACGGACGAAGTTACACATGGTCAGGCGGTCCGCATTCTCGATCACCTGGCAGACGACGTTTCCCTTACGAGCAATGGCCCCGATGACAGTCATCTTGGCACTACCGCCCTTCACATGCTCTTTCTTGTCCCAATGCCGGTTTTTGTCCTTGCCACCAATATAGGTTTCGTCAACCTCCACTTCACCTATGAGTTTAGCGAATCCGCTATCCCGCATGGCAGCACGAACCCGATGGCACATATACCAGGCGGTGCGATAGTCGCCGCTCCCGATCTGGCGATGGATCTGCAAGGCACTGATGCCCTTCTTGCTCTGCGTCATCAAGTAGATCACCTGAAACCAGATACGAAGTGGGTAGTTTGTATTCTCAAAAATGGTCTTGCTGATCACAGAGAAGCGATAGCCATTTCGCTCTCCGCAATCCTTGCCCTTACAGACCCAGTGAAACGGCTTGCTCTTAAGGGCATAGACTTTCTTGTTATGGCAGCGAGGGCACTCCACTCCGTTCGGCCAGCGTTGTTGAATCAAGAACTCTTTGCAGGCTTCTTCGGTAGAGAAGCGAGTCATCAACGCGGCGAGTGTCATAGTCGGCTTGGTCATGTCGTCCTCCTTTGTTGGGACGAATATACCAAGGACCATACATGGGTGTCAAGTGCAACATAATAGCCCAAGCATGACTATTGACTTATTGGAGCCAGTCGCCATGCTCAAAGATATTGGAGGGCTCGACAGTCTTTTCTCCAAGCTAGCCCTTCCGCCGCCTTCCGTCACGAACAGGTCGACACCCATGAAGCGTATCTCGCTGGGGATAAGAGCGTATGGCGAATGGCTTATAGCTGGCTGCAAAGATGCCCACTCTCCATTCCAGACCATACGCTATTGGCTATACGCCATATGCTCTCTTCTTCGGACGAGATACGAGCGATGAGTTAGGACTGTCGGAGCGCCTTCCTCACGTCCGCGATCTGGATCTCTCGTCCATCCATGGTTTCGGCAGAATTGATTCCCCTCTGCATCCTTCTGCAGTGGTATTTTACGTGCCGATTTGGCATCCTGTTGGAGCGGTGCGGAAAGGCCGCACGGGGGGACTTCCCTCCCTGACGGAATGATCAGAGATCTCTCACATAAGGGAATAAAGGAGCTGTTATGTCGACGTCACATCTTCCCCAAGACAGCAAAGATCGATCGGTTCGAGCCCGGATGCACGATCCATACAAGGCGAAGGGCAAACTCCAGGAGCCGTCGGTGTGTCGTGAGTGCAAAGCGGTCTACCACAAAGGGCGGTGGACATGGGACCCTGCCCCAGCGAAGAGTCACGAGCTCCTGTGCCCTGCCTGTGAACGGATACAGGACGGCGCGCCAAGCGGAGTGCTGCTGCTCACCGGTGAGTTTGTCGCCTCGCATCGGGACCAGGTTCTCGGGCTCGCCCGCAATGAAGAGACCCGTGTCAAAGCCGAACATCCTCTGGCTCGCATCATCACGATCCAGGACCAAACCGAAGCACCAGTCGGGGTGATCATCACCACAACCGACCCCCATCTCGCGCGGCGCATCGGCGAAGCGTTCCATCACGCACATCACGGCACATTCACCTGTCGTTACGAAGAAAGCGAAGACCTGCTCCGGGCGAACTGGGAGAGCTAAGCTGAGGGACAAGAGCCAGGAGTCTCGTCTGCCGATCGAATGCGGCAGGCGAGACTCCCTCGGCGTGAGTTCGGGGCTCGACAGCCTTTCCTTCAAACGAGTCCTCCTCCCGAGACCTCTGCTCCTCTCGCCCGGCACGGTGCTGCTTACTTGAACGACTCCCCACTTTCCCCCAAGGACAGCAGTGGTTGGTGTCAACTTAATCGTCCCAGCATGAACATCAGTTTTCCATTACCTTCGATCTCGCCCTTACAGCACTCTCAACAGCGCTCCGGACTGTACTTAATGAGAGCATGATCTCATGCTCTGTGATCCTGAAAGATACATGGCTGAATCACTTTAGGTACTCATTCAGCATGGCTCCTAAATGCTTCCCCTCATTTGCCTAGTCAATTGCTGGAAAATCTCCATTGGTACATCTGGCATAAAACTCGCTCTATATGTAGGCCAGAAGGCAGCGATGAACAACAAGGTGGCGCGTGGTCGTGTCGAGGGGGTTGAATAACAACATACAGGTGATTCAATGGCACGCCTGCGGCTATCGGGATGAGGAGTATCTCCGGTTCAAGACTCTGACCGTCTCCTCGCCTTGAACATGAGTAGAAATCACTCACAGGAATCTGTGGTGAATCAGCGAGTTGGACAGCTTTCAGACCGGAGAGTATGATGATTCATCATATGATCCGGTGGGCACGCTGCATCATACTGACAGGGAGAACCGGGCTATGGCTTCGGTATTTTCCTACTACGTGGCCTCCTTCCACTCCTCCAGCGATCCTAGCGACCAGCTGACTCAGTCACCTCGTGCAGGTCACGGCTTCCGCTCCCCTCACCCTATTCACGACTCCAGCTTGGCGGACAAACTAATCCGCCTACTCATCGCTACGATTGTGCAACCTTCTATCCGCAACGCACCGCACCCCTTCATGGAACCGCGGCGCATGACGCCGACTGGTCCATGAAGAAACCAAGGAGGGTACCATGACATTCTCCAGCAAGTTCCTACGGGGAGCTCTCATCCTGGTGTTCGGATTAGGCTGCGGCGCAGTCGGGCCGAGCCATGCAGCGTCGGAAGGGACCGCTGTCAGTCTGCCCGTCGAACTGGTGGCGGACTATGTGCACGCCGTGATTGAAGCGGACCGTGAGGTCTACACCAAGCACGTCGTGGAACGGATGCAGACCAAAGGCGTGGTCGTGGCCTCGGAGAACTGGGAGCAGAAGAATACGCTGCCGCTCCCGGCTCAATTCCTGATGGAGTCGGGCCGCGTCATGGCCAGAAAAGGCGTCGGCATCCAATATCGATTGATCAGCCTCTGGCCGATCAACAAGAAGAATGCCGCCGCCAGTGAGTTCGAGAAGACAGGCCTGGGCACGGTCCTCACTCATCCGGCTAAACCCCATACCGGTTTTGTGAAGGAAGGAGGAGCCCGTTATTTCCAGGCCGTCTATCCGGATCTTGCGGTAACCCAGGCTTGCATCGGCTGCCATAATGCCCATCCGGACAGCCCCAAACGGGACTTCAAGATCAATGATGTCATGGGAGCAATTGTGATCAGTATTCCTGTGAAATAAATCGAAAGACTGTGGGTGTGACTATCGAGTCGATGACCGAACAATCTTGCGGTTCGATCCAGCCGACCGCAAGATTGTTCAGCGGCCCGCCATCCCACCCATCTGCCTGCATCCTGCTGACCTGCAAGCCACCACGGCTGCTTCAAAACAAAAGAAAGGGGCCGCACGTTTGACGATCAAACGTGCGGCCCTTCTTCATGATTCGCTATTGCGCGCAATCAGGGCCGCATGACAACGGCTGGGAGGCTTCCGCTGCCGCTTCTGCCGAGGCCACCGTTGGTGCCAACACCCCAGGAATAGACCTCTCCACCAGGGCCGATGGCCAGTGAATGCATGTCACCGACCGAAACCTGAGTGAAGCCTGTTCCTGTGCCCACGCGTCCAGGCCTGGTGACGGCGACGCCGCCGCTGAAGTCGTTCCAACCCCAGGCCCATAGTTGTCCGTTCACAATAGCAGCCGCGCTCACCTGGCCGGCACTATACGCTGTCACAGGAAATGCGGGAAGCCCGAGTACCGGCGCCATCGTCGTTCTGCTGGTCATCGTACCGTCGCCGAGCTGCCCTTCCGCGTTGCGACCGACGCTATTCAAGGTACCGGTTTCGTCAACCGCGATCGCAAAATCACGACCAATCTCAAGGGGGACAAAGCCTGACCAGCCCCCAAGTACTGGGCCGGTTGCACCTCCCACAAAGGAGACCGAGGGGCCAGCCCCCAAACGATTGCTGCCGTTAGCGCCCCACACATACCCGTCACCTCGACCGGTCGTAATAGCGACCGCACCACCGACATTAGCGGCGTCAGGCACCGTCATAACGCTCGCGGTCTGCCCTGCCGTCTGCCCCACCGGCCAACCTGACGGGAGTTTCGCGATGGCCCCGTTGAACGGGAATCCAGTAGCGTTATCGCCGCCAAAGTTCTGGCCGCTAAACAGACCGACGATCCACGGGCCGAAGCTAATGGAACGGTTGCCGGGAGAGCAGCCTGTCTCGCGGGCCATGAGCAACATGTTTGAACCGGCTGCGATCGAGCAGACCTCATCCATATCCAGGCCTACACCCTGCTGCACCTTGACAGGCGTCGTACGTGTCGTGGTCGTGCGGTCGCCCAATTGACCGACATCGTTGCGGCCCCAGGCTGAGACCGTGCCGTCGGTGTGCAGCGCGTAGAACGCTCCAGATTCACTGGACAAAGCGACAGTCCTCACACCCGTCAACCCCTGCACCCGCACGGGCGTCGTGGCCCATGGAGCCGCGCTCTTGTAGCCGCCAGTCGTGGGATCAACGAGGTAGCCCCAGGCCCAGACGGTACCGTCGGTCGCCACGGCCAGCGAATTCCAGAAACCAGCCGCAATCGCCGTCGCAGCCAACGGCACTGGACCGCTGACGGGGCTGCAGCTCACCGCCACATTCGTGACGTTGCCGTTGGCCGTGTTAATGCCACTCAGCACGGTACAGTTCAGGCCAGTTGGTTGGGGGAGCCTTACAGTCACGGCGTAAGATGTGCCTGCCGCGACGGCTGTGTTGAAGGTAAAGGAAGAAGCGTTCGCAGGCACAATCAAATCATCGACGCCATTGTTCTGTAGCACCAGTCCAGAACTAGTCAGGCCGCTGACCGTGCCACCGATGGTGAACGTCGCGCTAGGTGCAGGCATGGGCCCGATGATCGTGACAAGATCGCCTCCTGTATGCACGGGATGACCTGGACGTTGGCAGGAAAACGTAAAGCCAAACGCGTTGGTCGCATCGCCGAGGTGCGAGGATATGTCGACCGTCGTGCTGCCCACGCCGCGGAAAGTGGGGCCGCCGCCGTGGCTCATAGTTCCGATAGGCGGGATTACCTGTTCCTGGATAAGCGTGACTGGTTGGTCGAACACGGTCGTGACTCTGCCAGGTGTATTCAACGGAACAGCCGGATTCCAGCGTATCAATCTCACGTTTCCGGACAGTCCGCCGCCGCCGACGGCGCTGCAATCGGGCGCGGCGCGATAGTGCAAGGTCACACTGACCGTACCACCGGGAGGATTCACGCGCCAGGACCCTGCACTTCCACTTCCAAAATTAAGCCAGCCTGGAGCGATCTGAGTAATGGCTGCGCTCGGCGTAGCCGTGACCCTCGCTCCGCCAGACGGGTAAGAACAGGGATACGGGTCACCCGCCTGAGGAGCACAAGCCAACCCCGCCATGCCGAAGGAGAAACTGTTCCGCTGCCACTCGGCGAAGCCGTTGACCAGAGTGGCGTTATTCACCTGCCAATCCGCACCGAGGCTGGCCATGAAGACTTCTAGCCCGACTCCGTTTGCCGGCACCGGTATGCGGATCGTCACTGGTACGTTGAAGACCAAATCGTGCGGCGTGAACTCATAGACCGGGCCGGCTGGGGCGTTGCCCTCTTGCAGGGGCGCCGGCGCGCCGACTGGAGGGTTACGCACAATGCCGATGGTGGTCGGCTGGCTCAATGCACCGGCTGGCACCACGACTTGTACGCCATCGGGCCCTGTGAGCGTGCAGCCTGCCGGACCAATCGTACTCGATAGACATGCAACGGAAGAGGTGGCAGGAGCAGGAGTAGCCGTGTCGCTGCCACTACAGCCTACGACCATCCCTAACATCACGACGAGGGCGGCGGCTCTCATCCCCATCGCTCTGTGAACGTTGCCCTTGCCTGAAGTCGTCGAGGCCATAGTGCTTCTCCTACGAAAAAAGGTGACTCAAAAATGCTGGAACAGGAGTAGTCCGCGTAGATTCAGTGCGGAGGTGTCTAGCGTATTGGTCTGAGATGAACGACAGCGGGCTGTCGACGGCACAATCCTACGTGTACAAGTGCCCTGGGCTGGCAATCTACGTTGATGCGAAGAATAATTCCACTCTACAGAAGAGGGGGTCGGAAGGCAGGTTACAGCTTGAGCAATTTTCTTGCGTCCGCGATTGGGATCTCGCGCCAAGCGCCCGGTGGGAGTTCCTCTAATTTGAACGGCCCATATTGAATGCGCCTAAGTCTGGTTACTTCATGCCCCAAGGCCAAGAACAGCCGTCTGATTTCACGATTCTTCCCCTGGACCAGGACCACTTCCAGATGGGATTCGCGTCCGGAGCTCTTCTGAATCTTCACGGTATGACACTGGAGGCGCTCGCCCTCCTCGACTACTCCGGCTACGGCCTCTGTCGCTTGGGCCTCAGTGAACTCTCCCCGCACGGAGACCAAATAAGTCCTCATCACTTTATGACCAGGATCGGTGAGATAACTCGATACAGTCGAATCGTTGGTGAGCAGCAGTAACCCACTGGTCGCCTGATCGAGTCTCCCGACCGCATGCAGATAGCCCAAGTCTGCCGGCAATAGATCGAAGATGGTCTGACGATCTTTTTCGTCGCTATGTGTGGTGATGACCCCTTTGGGTTTATGAAAGAGAATCAATCGCTTGGCCGAATCTTGAATCGGCTTGTCATCGACCGCGATGGCATCTTTCGGCCACAGGACCCACGTAGCCGGGTCCTGCACAACTCGACCATTGATGCGCACTCGTCCTGCACGGACCCATTCCTGACTCATACTCCGGGACGCCACACCAAGCTTCGAGAGCAATCGATCCACCGTAAACCGTTTAGACGATAAAGAAGACTTTTGTGCCATTCTGAACCCTATCCATTTTGAAAAGTGATCGCTGAAAGCCGACGACTTCGGATTATAGCAGTCCGCGACAGAGAAGATCGCCCTTGTCGAATGTTATGGGATAACAGGACACGCATTCGCAGGCTGCTCAAAATGTTCGTTCAGCAAGGCCGCAGGCGAATCGAAACCGGAGGCGTACCCTCAGTGGTACGTTGAGGATTTCGATGAGCTGAGAACGAAGCTGACGGACATTTTCAGCAGCCTGCTATGAACTGGCTTTGAGACCGAGGATTCCCAGAATAATTAAGGCAAGTGAGGCCAACCGTGGAAGAGCCGTCGACTCGGCAAATAAGAGAATCCCCAATGTGGCAGTCCCGACGGCTCCGATCCCGGTCCATACGGCATAGCCGGTCCCGACCGGAATGGTTCGTAACCCCAGCGCCAGAAAATAGAAGCTGCCAACCATAGCCAACAGCGTCCAGGCACTGGGCCATGGACGTGAGAATCCCTCCGTATATTTCAATCCGATCGCCCAGCCTATTTCCAGCAGTCCCGCCACACACAAATAGAACCAACCCATCTCACCCCACTCTCTTCAGATCGTTCGCCTCGCGGCTCTTTCTACAAGATCGATATCCCAGCATTTTCGAACTACGAATGCAACGAGACCGGTTCTACTCCGTCCGCGTGACCATTGCCGGTTGCGGAAACGCTCGGAGACACCGCAGCCTCGTCGACATCGGACTCCGTTGCAGGGACCGGAGCCGCGACCCGTCCCTCCATCCACCGATACAGCACCGGCAACACAATCAATGTCAGTAACGTGGAACTGACGAGTCCTCCGATGACGACAATCGCCAAAGGCCGTTGCACCTCAGAACCGATGCCACGGGCAAATGCGAGTGGCAGCAAGCCCAGCAGCGCAACCAATGCCGTCATGAGGACTGGGCGCAGCCTGAGCAGACAACCGACCACCACGGCCTCGTCCAGACTGCGGCCCTCGTCACGCAACGTGTTCATATACGAGACCAACACAATGCCGTTCAGGACGGCCACACCGAAGAGGTTGATGAAGCCGATGGAGGCAGGCACGCTAAGATACTCCCCCGTCAGCCACAGCGCCACGACCCCACCCACCAAGGCGAAAGGCAGATTCAGGATGATCAGTGTGGCCTGACGGAGCGAATCGAACGACGAGTACAGCAATAGAAAGATGAGCCCGATGGTCATGGGCACAATGATCTTGAGCCTGGACATCGCCCGTTCCATGTTTTCGAACGACCCTCCCCACGTGATCGTGTAGCCGGACGGAAGCGCCACCTGTGCGGTAATTTTCTCCTGAGCCTCGGACACCAGGCTGCCGATGTCACGCCCCAGCGTGTTGAACCCGATAGACACGTAGCGCTGTAGCCGTTCGCGGCTGATCCGTCCAGGCCCCTCCTCCACCCGAACCGTCCCCAGATCGCCAAGGGGAACCAGCCTGCCGGATGCGTCAGTCAGGAGAATATTGCCGATGGTCTCGGCACTGTTCCGGTACTGTTCCGGAAAACGGACGAACAGATCGAACCGTTGCTGGCCTTCATACACACGGGTGGCGGCGCTCCCGCCGATCGCCGTCGTGATGATCTCCCGCACATCGGCGACGTTGATGCCGTGCCGGGCGATCTTGCCGCGGTCGATATCGATCGTCAGGTAGGGCTGCCCGAACACTTGCTCGACCTTGATGTCCCGCACCCCGCGCACGGTCGCCAGCACGCCGGCGATGTCGTTCGCTTTGAGCCGCAACAGCTCCAGATCGTCACCGAATAACTTGACCGTCGCTTCCGTCCGCACCCCTGAAATCAACTCATCGACCCGCTGCTGAATGGGCTGACTGATCAGGAAGGTGGCGCCGGGGACCCGCGTCAACCGTTCACGGAACTTCTGCATCAGTTCCGGCATCGTGCGGGCAGTCGTCCATTGATCGAGCGGGCGAAGCCGTACGACGGGATCGCTTTCGTTGGCCTCTTGCGGGTCGTTCCCCAATTCGGTTCTGCCGATCTTGGACAGCACCATTTCGACTTCCGGGAATTCCAGCATCGCGCGTTGCATGTCTTTTTCGATCTCGATGGAGGCCTGCAGCGACACGCTGGGAAGCCGGATAGTTTGGGGAGCGACGGAGCCCTCATTCAAGGTCGGAATGAACTCACTTCCCAAAAATGGCACGAGGACTAGGCTGGACAGGAGCAATCCGACTGCCAGGCTGAGCACAATCTTCCCATTCCCGAGCGCCCAGCGAAGTGACGGTGCATAGAGACGCTTGACCCAGCGGACGATCCAGGGATCTTCTTCGCTTCCCCGCTTCAACATCAGGGAGCAGAGGACCGGCGACAGCGTCAGCGACAGGACCAGCGACACCAGGAGCGCGATCATAATCGTGTAGGCCAACGGCTTGAACATCTTGCCTTCCATCCCCTGGAGGGACAGCACCGGCAGGAACACGATGATGATGATCAAGATGCCGAACACGACCGGCTGCGCGACCTCTTTCGCGGCCGCCAGGATCACCTCGCTGTGCTTCCTGACGTTGCCATGCTGCAGCGAGAGGTGCCGATAGACATTTTCGACCACCACCACGGATCCGTCTACGATCATGCCGATCGCAATGGTCAATCCGCCCAGCGACATGAGGTTGGCCGTCAGCCCGACCTGGCCCATCACGATGAACGTGGCCAGAGGGGCCAGAACCAGGGTACCGACGACAATCAGCGCGCTCCGGACGTTGCCCAGAAAGAGAAAGAGGACGATGACAACCAGCACCACCCCCTCCGCGAGCGCCTTATAGACAGTGCTCAAGGCCGCATTGATCAGTTCGATCCGATCGTAGAACGGCACGATCTTCAGTCCATCGGGAAGCAACTGCTTGGCATGAATGTCCTCGATGCGAGCCTTGATGCTTTCGACCACGTCGCGGGCATTGCCCCCCCGCAACATCAGGACGATACCGCTCACCACCTCCCGCTCCCCGTTCAGCACTGTGGCGCCATGCCGGACGGCATGGTCGACCCGTACCTGGGCCACATCGCCGACAAAGACCGGCGTCCCTGCGACGGCTTTCACGACGATGCGTTCGATATCTTGAATGGTGCGGATGAGTCCGACCCCCCGCACGATGTATTTCTCAGCATGTTTTTCCAGGATATCGCCGCCGGCATTGGCATTGTTGTTGGCGATGGCTTCAAACACGTCGTGGAGGGTGAGGTTGTATTTGCGCAACATTGCCGGCTCGATCAGGACCTGGTACTGCTTGCTATAGCCGCCCATCGAATTGACGTCGATGACCTCCGGCGTGCTCTTCAACAGCGGTCGAATGACCCAATCCTGAATCGTGCGCTGATCGATCAATGCCCGTTCATTCGCGGCAGGGTCCTGCGCGGGACGTGAAGGTGCCTCCAGATAATATTGGAAGACCTCCCCGAGTCCCGTGCTGTTCGGCACCAACATCGGCTCCGCCCCAGGGGGGAGCAGTTCCTTCACTTCAATCAGCCGTTCGAGCACCAGTTGGCGCGCGAGGTTGATATCCATTGAATCGTCGAAGACGATCGTCACGAGAGACAGGCCGACCTTGGTCAGCGATCGCAGCTCCGTCAAAGAGGGCACACCGGTCAGCTGTAGTTCGATCGGATAGGTCACCAGCCGTTCGACTTCTGCCGGCGACAGTCCGGGCGCCTTGGTGACCACCTGCACCAGTACGCTGGTGACGTCGGGAAAGGCATCGATGGGAATGGTTCGAAAGGCGTAGAGCCCTCCTGCCGCGATCATGATCGAAAAGATCACGATAAGCATGCGCTGGCGGAGGGACAGTTCGAGGAGTCGCGCGACCATCAGACTTGCTTCTTCAATAATTCAGATTTCAAGAGGAAGGCGCCGTGCGTCACGATCGGATCTCCTTCGCTCAGGCCGCCGAGTATGGTCGTGGCAATCCCGTTGGATTCACCGATCTGGACATCACGGGCTTCATAGGTATCCGCATCCCGTTGCACAAAAACAAATGTCCGACCCTGATCCTGCTGCAATGCGGCATCCGGCACCACGAGCTGGTCAGGCTGGGGCTCGGACGAGAGGCGGATTGTCGCGAACATTTCCGGTTTGAGCCGCCCGTCAGGGTTCGGCAACTCAAGCCGGACTTGCATCGTGCGAGTGGCAGGGTCCAGCACATCGCCCACATAAGTAATGGTGCCCGTCATCACCTCTTTCGGATACGCATTGATCCGAACCTCCACCTGTCGGCCTCCGGAAGCATGGCTGGCGTGAACGAACGCAATATCCCGTTCCGGAATGTTGGCCAGCACCCAGACCTCCGACAGGTCGGCGATGACAAAGAGCTTCTCGGTCGTCTCGACGACTTCACCTCTCGTCATGTTGCGCCCGATGATGCGGCCGGCGAAGGGTGCGACGATCGGCACATGGGATTGAATGTTCCGGCTGCGGCCAAGACGGAGAAATTGATCGTCGTCCATCCCCAGCAGTTTCAAGCGGTCTCGCGACTCATGCTCTTCCGCTTGCATGCTGAGCAATTCCGCCTGTCGACGTTGCGCTTCGGCTTCACCGATCACCTGTTCTTTCAGGAGAAATTTCGCCCGCGCATACGCCTGCTCTGCGAGGTGGAGCCGAGCCCGCGCCTTGAGATACGCAGATTGGGCAAGGCCTAAGTCGCTGCTATAGAGAATCGCCAGCAGGGCGTTCGCTTCAACCTGTTGGCCAAGATCCGCGTAGACATCGACGACGCGGCCCCGGACCAGGGTGGTAATATCAGCCATCGCGCGCTGATTCGGCTGGACGAGAGCAGGAAACTCCCGGTGGGTCCTGAACTCGCTCCGAACCACCGGGGCAACTGCCACCCCGACACGCAAGGATTCTTTCGCCGACAGACGGACGAGTCCTTCGACAGGGGCAGCCTGCTGCGGCGCAACCGCAGACGTGGGCGGCGCACCATCACAACCGAATACTGCCGCTGCCGCGCCGAGGAGCAGACCGAGAGCCGAGCCCGTGAAACCTCGTGCCGAACTCTCTCTCCACGCCTGACTCAGTGCGGCACAGACGGTATCGCTCATAGCGTCCCTCCGACCGCTCGTTCGAGCCGAGCCAGCGACACTGACAAGTCATACCGAGCCTGCACGTAGTCCATCTGAATCTGTCGCTGCACACGTTGCGCGTCGAAGACCTCCAACAGGCTGGACGCCCCCTGCTGAAAACTGAACTGCGCGAGCCGCAGAGCCTCCTGAGCTTGTTTCAACAAACCTTTGTCGAACACCTCGATCAATTCAGCCGTAGTCCTGGCGTCTTGATAATGTTGATGCACCGCTCGCACAAGCTCGTTGCGGGCCCGCAGCAGTTCAGCCTCCTCACGTCGCTTGGTGCCCAACGCCGAGGCGATCTCCCCCTGGCGGCGATACCAGGTCGGGATCGGAACCGAGAGTCCTCCCTGCCACGCTTCACGGCCGATTTCCCGCCAGTAACTGCCGTTCACCGTGACGTTCGGCACCCGGGATTGCCGCTCGAACTCGAGCTTCCACTCTGATTGTTCAACCGATTGAAGCAGGCGTTGAATGGTGGGATGCTGGTCCAGCATACGTGTCATTAAGGGATCGACGTGAATGCCTTTCGGGATACCGACGAACTCACCGTTCACCGAATAGGAGAGTCCCAGGACGCCGCCGGTGTAGGTATCTACGACGACGCGACTGATCCGGACTGAATTGTCCGCCCGCGCCAGCTGCTGCCGCGCCTTGAGGACTTCAACTTCGGCCTTGATCGCTTCAAACTGAGGCGCTTCCCCTGATTTGACCCGTGCTTTGACGATTCTGGCCACCCCGTCGACGATGTCGAGGTTCTGCCTGGCCAAGCCGGCATCCTGTTGAGCCAGCAGGAGATCGTAGAAGGCCACTTTGACCTGGGCGATAAGATTCAAGCGGGTTTCCGTAAGACCGGAATTCGCCGTGGCCACTCCGGCATCTGCCGCCCGCTGCCGTGCGGCACGCATCCCCGGCCATTCCAAGGGCTGCCCGATCGTGGCGTTATATTCGGTCAACGATTCCCGTGCGAGCGATTCACGGATTTGAGCCCGTCCCGCATCTCTGATCTCTCCCACTCCGGTATTTCCAGTTACCGTCGGATTGGGATAGGATCCCGCAAGGGTTTGTTGGCCACGCTGCTGATCGATAAACCCTTGCGCGCCTGCCATCGTCGGATTGTGTTCCAACGCCAGCTGGACAATCCCCTCTAACGTGTAGATCTCCGAAGCATTTCCGGCTGCATGAGTCGTTGAACAGACGAGAACCATCGTGCCTGTCGCTGCGAGAGCGATCATCGAGAAGAACCCCGTCGATGCGGTCCTGCTTCTTGCGACGAAAAACCCACGAGCATGTTCTTTCGAGAAACGCGACCATTGAGTTATTCTGTTCATCGTGCGATACCTTTTGTCCGCCATACATTTGCTGTCAGCCTGCGAGAGATCGTCCACTGTGCATCCCGCAAGCGCATAACGCTTCGTACAAGCCGCTATCCGGCATGCAGAATTGGTTTAAGGATACGCTCTTTTTTTATTATTTTCGACCGGTCGAGAGGTTAGATACCTCGATTCTCGCTGTGGGAGTCATGCGTCCGCGGGGATCGGCAGGATTCAACCAGACGTTGTACTGAACAATCCCGGGTCTGGAAAAGCATAAGCTCACGTAGCCCATCGGTGGAATCGTCGCCGTATCGTCCACCATGCCGAGCCGCGTGAATCCCTTCCCGCATGAAACGAGATCCAGATGGTGATGACTGAGAAGCCCGACTTTGACGGGATCGGTCCGCAGATTTTGCCAGCGCACCTCATCCCCGGTAGTAACATACAAGTCTTGCGGGCTGACGTGCTCCCGGATTTGAATGTCGTGTGTCCGAACAGGCTGAGTGGCCGGCTGGTTCGCACAACCGGGTATCAATGCCAGGCAGACCAAGACGGCCGTGAGACCGTTCCGCTGCGCGTCTTTTCGGTCTCCAGATCGAAACTGGTGGATCCTGGAGACGAACCGTCGGAGCATTGACAGGATGCGCTGCTGGACTTCTTCAGACATTGATCAATCCTCTTGCCGTGACGCTCAATTCTTTCTCGACCGCCTTAACGAGTTCTCCAAGCTCGAAAGGTTTCCAGAACGTCCTGGCCACCCCGGAGGGCTTGTCTTCGAACAGCCCGTTGATGGGTCGACTCCCGCCGCCAATCGCGATGACTTTCATTTTCGGATGCTCGCGCATCGCTGTCAGAACGGCGTCGGGTTCTCCCTCTTTGGACTTGGAGAGATCCACGATCATGAGGGAAGGGAATTTCTCATGTGCCGCACAGGACGCCTGAACGACTTGTGCTTCGTGGACCTCGTATCCTGCTTCTTCCATGGCCAGCCGTACAATCATCCGCAGATCCGGATCGTTCGCGACGACAAGAATGCCCTGTTTCTGCTGCGCTTCACTCATGAATCTGCCCTCACGATATACGAATGCAGAGACACGCATCGCCTTCGCGTATCCCCGTCGAGTCGATCTTCGACTGTGGCCGGTTAAATCATGTGCGAGGGACACGAAGAGGTTGGATCGAACCCACCGCGCCCCGTGCTGGACGCATTCCTCGTTGTGTCATCGGCCCTACGCCCCCATGAGCCTGCACATCCCTATTGGTCTCAATGAGGGGATCGATCACGTTTCCGCAATTCACACAGAGCCACCCGTCATACTCCCACGTATGCTCGTGGCAGAAATGCATCGGAATGATGAATCCGCGGCAGCGTTCACATCTCATATGCCACTCGCGATATCCCTGAATATCTTTAGCCTGGAACCTGCACTCTCCGGGCCTCAATTATCGAGCGGAGCGGGTCGGTTCGACAGACCAGAAGGACCGATCTAACTTACGCGAACGTCGTGGATGTGATCGTCTGGACTTTTCAAGTGATCAGGTCGAACTGACAATGTTAGGAAATATGCGTCGGCATTTCCTCGCGAACAGTTCAGCATCGAACGGCCTCACGAGATACTCTTTGGCTCCAAGATTCACCGCGTCGCGGAGACGCTTGATCTCGCTCGATAGCGCAGTCACAATCACCGGAATCTCCGAATGACGGTCCCGCATTTCCTGCAAAATCGCCATCCCTCCAAGCAACGGCATATCGAGCTCCAGTATGAGTCCGTCGAAGGGAGCCCGCGCCTTTTCCTGCGCGATTCGAACAAGACCGGAAAACCCACTGTCTTCACTCGCCACAGAGAACCCAAGCCCGAGCAGATGCTCACAGACCATGTCCCTCGCTTCATCGTCATGATCGATGACCAGAATACGTCGGCGCATGGACGTCTGCCCAGTGGCATGACCCCTTTCCGCTGATAACGATTCTTTCCGAACAAGAGCGGCAATTCTCATACGCGCTGGTCTCTCCCGTTCACTATCGATTCGCGTTTTCTCAAGAGGAGCCATGACGTATCACCTTGTTGCAACGCCACCCCGTCCCAGCCGACATAACCGGAACTCACCCTAACTATCAGAGCCTATCGGGAAACCTCCTGAAAATTCGTTGAGCACGCCCCATTCACTCGATCTTCAATGAGAATCATAATCTGTTGTTCGGCTCGCTCACTGCGACCCGGCACTCGCATCCCGCGCAAGTTAAATGCTCCCTGTGTCGTTCTGACGGTCTTTCGGGCCTCGTCCTCATCAGGATGGAACCATGATCCCCTGGTGTTGCGTTCCCGGATTTGTGTCCCCAACTTGATAATTTCGAGGCGAAGGTCATGTGTATGTGGCACGACCGAATCCATACTCCCCGCTCGGTCCATGTAATGGCGTGCCCGATCATTCGCATAGTGCAGTTGCAATGACTCTCCCAGCATGACAATACCGACGTCGGTGTGATGAGCTTGACCGTCCAGCGCTGGTCCTGATCCTGCACCCATTGTCGCCTCACACGTTGAAATAGCTTGCCTCACGCCGTCACGGACTCAACGTATGGCCGCCACACAACGTCTCCTGGACGCTGCCATTGTCGCGTCTTACATGACGGGCGGGATAAGCGCGTCCCAGACTCCCGATCCCTGCCCAGGATGTCCATAGGTCATGAGCTGACGATAAAAGACCTCGCATTCATCGCAGTAGGTATCGGATACAAAGACCTCAGGCAACCCAATACGGTAACGGTGCAGGAGCCCGGACGATTCATCCCATTCCGGAGCGGCAAGCTCAGTTGATTCAGCCGACCGCATCCTGTGGCAGAGCAAGCAACGAACCGCGTGAAAATCAGGCTCGGTTGCTTGTGTGAGACCTTCATCGGGCTTCATATGGCAACACTCCGCTCTTCAGAAATTGAATACGTTCGTACCGGTCATGCCATGCCCTACAAGTTCTTCAGATACTGGTCGTGCGAGGGCATTTCTGATGATCTCATTAAAGGTGGTTCGCAAATCCCCCACCTGCCCCTTTGACACAAAGGCATAGGCTCCCGCAGCAAAGGCGCGCGCAACATGGTCCGAGTCGTCATGACCGCTCATGAGAATGACTTTCGTGTGCGGAAGCAGCTCCCGCAATTGACTGGCTGCCTCCAATCCATTGACGCCAGGCATATCGATGTCTGAAATCACGATGTCCGGCCTGAGTTCGGCCGCAGCGGTGAGGAGGGTTCTCCCATCGGGGACCGTCCCCACAATCCGATCTTCGTCCGACAAAAGGCAGGCCAGCATCTGCAGCACATGTGGATTGTCATCCGCCAGAAGAAGCCGCATCTTTTCCATGATCTGCCCTCCGCTAATTGAGAATGTTCCTGTGAACACTTTCTTTTGTATATTAAAGCGGAGGAAGGAGGACGCACACTAGGCTTATCCCTAGGGACGCAGGCCAATCTCCCTAGGAAAATCGGCCACGGTCTTCAGCAAGCTTCTGCTGCATGCATGGCTCCACTTGCAGTCCCGCAGCATGGCGCTCGGGTGCTCGATAAACCGTGATACCCAATCGGGGCTGCGGAGCCGGCTCGTACGGGCAGGAAGCGTGCAAAAGCTTAGTCCGATGCGGTGAGGCCGTGAAGGAGCGCGTATTTTGTCAGCTCCGCTGTCGTATGAAGATCGAGTTGGGTCATGATCTGCGACTTGTGAAACTCGACGGTCTTCGGTGAGATATTGAGGGTCGTCGCAATCTCCTTGACCGTCATCCCTTCCGCCACGAGTTGCAAGACTTCTCGTTGACGCGCCGTCAGTGGTTCGTCCTTCAACACCGCAGGCCTGCCGCCGGTGATGACCGACTTCACCAGACCTTTTGCGACCAATGGGGTGACATAACACTGACCACCCATCGCCGATTCAATGGCTTGGAGTAATTCTGAGCCGGCAGATCGTTTCAGTAGATAGCCGGAAGCACCGGCCTTGAACGCTTCATTCACATAGGCCGAGTCGGCATGCATGGTGACGAAGATCAGCTTGATGCGAGGAAGTATTTTCTTCAGCTTCCTGGCGGCGTCGATCCCATTGAGCTGCGGCATCGAGATGTCGAGCGTCACGATATCCGGCTGGAGTTCTTCGGCCATTCGAAGCAGGGTACGGCCATCCTCCGCGACGCCCACAATCTCGCACCGATCCTCCAACAGCTTCCTGAATCCATCCAATACCAGGGTATGGTCATCCGCCAAGAGCACCCGGGGCCTGCTCATGCCTCTTCCTCCAGCACCGGCACCGCCACCAATACCGTCGTGCCTTTTCCCACGGCAGAAACAATCTGCAGGGTCCCCTGAACCAGGGCGACTCGCTCTTTCATGCTCAGCAACCCCAATCCATGCTCTCCGTACTGGAACGGTTCAGCGTCAAATCCCACCCCGTCATCCGTGATCGTCACCGTGAGCTCGAAACGCGACCGCACCAGCTCCACATCGACTCGCGAAGCTTGCGCGTGGCGAGCCACGTTATTGAGACTTTCTTGAACTACGCGATAGAGACAGGTGGCGATCTCCTGGGGAACCACATCTGGAATGTTCTTGTGACAAAAGCTCCCTCGGACATTGCTTCGAGCCGAAAAATCGTCCACCAAACGCTGCAACGCGATCGGAATGCCAAGGTCATCAAGAATAGACGGATGGAACTGATAGGCGAGATGACGCACATCCTCCGACAACTCCACGACCCGATCCTGTATCGCTCGGACGGCTCGTCCCACATGAACGGGTGAAGCCATAAGCTGACGTTCCACCGCTTCGATTTCCATGACGAGAAGCGCGAGCCGTTGGTTGATATCATCGTGGAGCTCGCGCGAGATACGGCGACGCTCTTCCTCCTGCACCCGTAGCAGCCGAGAGGCCAACTTCTGCAGTTCTTGCCGGCTGGATTCGAGCGACTGCTCGGTCTGCATCCGTTCAGCCACTTCCGCCACCAATGATTCGTTGACCGAAGCCAGTTCTTGCGTTCGAGCCTGCACCCGCCTATCCAAGGCTTCGTTAAGTCGTTGTAACTCCTCTGCATGCTTGTGGCGTTGGAAGGAGTACCAGACCGGCATCCAAATCACGACGCCGCTGAGCAGGTGATTGACCACCGGGATCCAGAGAGGAATGTCATACAGGTGAGGACTCTGTATGCCCCCGATAGCCGTCAATATGGTCACCACGACGGCAACGGAAACAGGAAACCACCGCACCGGAGAAAACAAAGCGAGAAGGACCGGCACGATGTAGAGCACATGGGTGGCCAGAGTCAGCGGCGTGTGGAGATCCAAAACAAAGAGCACGACCGTCAATGTTGCGACACCGGCAGCAATGAATCCTTGTCGAGCCCCTCTGTTCATCGCTAGCTCCCGTGGATTATCTTTCGGCAACGGTATCAATTCAAGCTCAACAGGTACGGAAAACCAATGTGCCCGGCTTGCCCCACGATAAGCCGTATGATCGAACGGCTCGGCGAGTGAAGCATGTAACCACGTTTGAAGAGGGTATGTCGATGTGAGCCTTGCGTCACGCCACGGATCGAGCCGAGGACTCAGGTCGAGCGTCAGAGAAGTCCGCGCTTCTGGAGATAGTCTTTGTCGATAACGGGGGTTGGCTTGGCCGGAAGCTGCGCCCTTTCCTGTAATAATCGTTCGACGTATTTCCCGATCAAGTCCGATTCGAGGTTGACCTGATCGCCGACTTGCTTGAGGCCCAGGGTCGTGACCTTCGCCGTGTGTGGAATAATCGCGACGGAGAAGCCACGCTCGGTTACCTGGTTGATCGTCAGGCTGATGCCGTCTACTGTGACGGACCCCTTCAGGATGCAGTGACGAAGAATCTCAGATGGAGCTTCGATCGTGAACAAGATGGCGTTCCCATCTTGTTGGCGGCTGCGAACCGTGCCGATGCCGTCCACATGACCGGCTACGAGATGCCCGCCAAGCCGTTCATTCAGCTTCATCGCCCGTTCCAGATTCAGCGGCGCGCCGGCAGTGAGCTGCCCGAGCGTCGTAACAGACAGCGTTTCGGGAGAGACCTCCACGGAAAAATTGTACTCGCTCTTGTTCACCACGGTCAGGCAGGTGCCGTTCACGCTGATGCTGTCCCCGATCTTGAGGTCGCCCAGGACTATTGAGGCCAGAACCGTCATCCTCGTTCCGACGAGAGTCTTCTCGACCGAGATGATGGCACCCAATTCTTCGACGATACCTGTAAACATTACTCGTCCCTCATGATCCGTTTCACCACATAGACAAACAAGAAGATCAGCACCAGCAAACCGATGCCGGCCAGGGTGCCAATCACGATGTTCTCTGACGCGATCTCTTTCATCATTTTGTCATTATATAGAACTAGTCCACATTATTCATGACGGTTCGTTGCCAAATCGTATAGAAACCGGGCGAGGGGCACATGGCACGAGGCGAGACCTTATTTCTGATCGCCCCTGGCCTCTCGCCCCGCGCCTCTTGCCAGAACAACGTCTACGTTCGTCTCATCGTCATCCAGAACAACGCTGCCGCAACCAGTTGTAGGCCGGCTATGATGGCGAAGGCGTTGGCATAGTTCAGGTGTGCAATCAACACGCCTGCCAATAGCGGCCCACTGGCATGGCCGATGTCTCCAATTGTTCCTTGCATGCCCATCCCTGCCCCCAGCGTCTTGAACTCGGAACTATCGGCGACCAACGCGGACGAGGAAGACGAGACGACGGCTTCGCCGAATCCAAAGCCCGCCGAGAGCAGCAAGAGCAGCCAAAACATCGACACCTGAGGGATACAGACAAAGGTTATCGCGCAGATCACGAGGCCGATCACGATGAGCGGCTGACGTCCAACACGATCGGATACCCGACCCATGATCGGCTTCGACACAAGCGACGTGAGGGCCTGGACCGTAAACAGCAGTCCAACTTCTCCAGGATTCAATCCTACCGAGATCCCATAGAGCGGGAGGAAGGCCATCAAGGCCCCGTTCGCAATCATCTTGGCTGCGTCGGTCGAACTGGTAATGAGGACCTTGCGATTCTTGGCGATGACCCGAAAGCCCTTCCACATCTCCGCCAGCAGCGGAGCCATCCCCTTTTCTTGAATGCGCGGAGGAGGCGGCGTGAGGTGCAGGCTATAGAAGATGACAATGGCGAAGCAGCCGAAGAGGCCGGCCGTCACAAAGGCAGCGGGGAATCCCGACGCGTAGATCAGATAGCCGCCAATGAACGGACCGAGCAGGGCACCGGATTGCGTCGAGGCCGTATAGGTGCCGAGCGCCGCGCCACGCCGTTCTCGATAGAGATCGGCCACAGTCGCCAGCGCACTGGGTGCGAAGATCGCAGTGGCGAGCCCATGAAAGAAGCGCAAGGCGGTCAGCCAATCGAGATCTGTGACCCAGGGATAGAGAAACGGCGGAAGCCCGAACGCGACCACGCCGATCTGCAAGAGAAACCGCCGACCATAGATGTCGGAGAGGGCGCCGGACGGCAACTTGAGGAACACCCCGGTCAATGTGGAGACCGACACGATAAGCCCGATCCGTTCAGGACTGGCCCCGAGCGATTCTGCAAACAGGGCCAACACCGGCATCCGGACCATGTTATAGCTGATAAAGCAAAACACGCCGACGGTGCAGAGCAGGGCGAAACTGCGTGTCGTTGTCATGGTGCAGCCGTCCCTGAATGGATCGAGCCGTTGCCATGCGACAAGCGCTCCAGCGCATGCTGTAAGAAGGCCACCTCGTCGTCCGACAACGATGGCGGGTCGATCGCCTCGAACAGGACTCGATCTGGATGTTGCCGCATTTCCTGTCCTAGCCGGTTGACGATATTGACTCCTTGGGTGAGCTTCCGTGTCACGGTGTTTCCGACCAATGGACGAATGAGCGACACCAGCCCTGCCAGCAGACGGCTGTCCAATTTCGTGTAGGCCACCAGCGTCGTTTCAACCGCGTCCTTTCCCTGTCCATCTTTCATCGGATTCATTCTCACAAACACGACCGCCTTCCCTTTGACCGGCGGCAAGAGCGTACCCTCGTAAGACCCGTCCAGGAAGTAAATCCGATTGGTACGATCCTGATAGACAAGTTCGACGGTTCCGGACGCCCCCTCTCCATCATCCCCCCAGAAACGAGCTGCGCCACGCTCCTCTGCCTTGTAGGGACCCAACTCAAGCCGATTGATCAACGCGGCGGCCATCGGCGGACGGTCCAGCAGATAGAGATAGACCTGTTCGGGAAGCGGGATGACAACCGGCCCAACCTTGCTGGCCGTCGTATATCCGTCGACAATCGCCTGCAGGGAACAGGCCCATCGTGGCTCAACCTTCGACACTGGAAACGTGAGACCCGCATGGTACGGCGCCAGCACACAGGACTCGGCCTGTACCGGGACGATCCAGAGCCCGACGGCTCCCCCCAGCAATATCGCCCACAATCTTCCTTGCATCGCCCCCAGGAACGTCATGGAGTCTGCTGCAAGACCTGAATGGATAGCTGAGCGGGAAACAGCTGGCGAGCGTCCTGACGGAGACGCGCTTGACGCAACAGGGTCTCGACGGTCGTGACCACCTTCCCCTCGAACGAGACCTGCTTGTTCGTGACGATCGTCACAGGCTTGGAGAGGTCGACCAGCTGGTCGTTCAGGAACAGCGTATACCGCCGCACCAGGCCCGTTTCAACCTCAATCCGGTTCGGTGCTGTGACGGACGCATCCAGCCTGGCATAACGTTTTGTTCTGGTCAGCTCGTCTCGCTTGGAGACCAGGTCTTCCGAGAATGCGGCAATCGCGTCCGTGGTATCGATACGAACCCAGCCGAACGATTGAAAATGGCTTGCCTCACGCACGACCGTCACCGTCGTTGGAACTGGATTTCGGCGCTGCGCGTTGAACCAGGTCACCAGGTCTGGCAATTCCTCCCTGGGGAAGTAATGCCCGCCAGCCGTGGGATGCTCGCGATCATGCTCCCGATACACAAAGGGATAGCCCAACCTCGTCAACTCTTTCGTAATGGTGCGGCTGAGTTCAACCGGCATCACCTGATCCTTGGCCCCATGAATGATATAGAGCGGCGTGGAGCGCAGGTTGGCCAAAAACGGCATCAGCACATTGTCGAGGCCGCTGGCCATTGGCGCAATGCCGGCGAACAGGGGCGCATCGTGCATACCGATCACCCAGGCGCCGATTCCGCCGTTGGACATGCCGGTGAGAAACACTCTGTCAGGATCGATGTGATAGCGCCGTTGCACGGAGCGAATCGTCGCCAGCACCAGCTCCTCCGCACCTCTCGTAAACCAGGCACCCATGGGAGCGGTTGGACAGGCTAAGACGTAGTCCTCCCCCAATCGGGCCTGCCATCGTTCCAGATAGGCCTCACCGGTAAATCCTGCGCCATGCAGGCAGACCACCAGTCCATAACCCTTCGCCGGCTGATAGGTCAGAGGAACGGAAAGCGCCAGGTGGTGGGCATGGCCCCGCACCTCGATTCGCTCGTCTGGCATCGTTCCAGTCGGCTGTGGCACATAGTCCCGCTCGGTTTGGATGATCCGTATGATCTGGTCGATCGTGGCATTCGGATCGGACAGTATGGTCTGTAGAATGCGCGCAGCCTCGTCCGTATCCCCGCTGTCGAGGTACTGGAAAACCTGCGTCTTGAGATCGACTGAGGGGGAAGCAGCAACCGCATGCATTCCATGAACGATGCACGAAGCCAGAATCATGGCCAGGACCGCACAGAGGAGCCTGCGCGTCACAGATCTCCTTCCACAACCAGATCTTCCCCGATGCGGCGAACCGTGACGTGGCGTAAGGGCAATGCTTGGGCCAAGCGCTTCGGACTCCGTCCCCCGATCACCGCCTTCGCATCCTGCCCTCCCATAAGAGTGGGAGCAAGATAGAACCGGATGCGATTGACGAGTTTCTCTCGTAACGCTGTGGCATTGACGGTACTGCCTCCCTCGATGAGCACCGACGTGATCCCACGCTTACCCAGCATCGTCATAAGCGCCGGGAACGAGACCTGTCCGTTCTTTAGCGGAAGGGAGACCACCTCCACCCCTACCAGTTCGAGTCTACGCCGGCGTGATTCTGAGGCACGACTCGTCGCCACGATCAAGGTCTTCGCCTGCTCCTGATTGGCACAGACCCTTGCCTTCGTCGGCGTCCTGACTGTGCTATCGAGCACGACGCGTAACGGTTGCCGCGGTGCCAGCCTCAGTGGGCGATCGAAGCGTCGAGCTGTGAGAGTGGGATTATCCTTGAGCACAGTGCCGACCCCGACGATCACCGCATCCACCTGACTCCGGAGTCGATGCGCGTCTTGCCGCGCAAGTGGACCAGTAATCCATTGAGACTCGCCCATCGCCGTGGCCACCTTTCCGTCCAATGTCATCCCGGCTTTCAGGATGACGAAGGGACGGCCGGTCTTTACCCAATGGAGATAGGCGCGATTCATCTGCGCGGCTTCTTCTCGTGCAACACCAGTCGTCACCGTCATCCCGGCACGGCGCAACGCCGCAACGCCGCGACCCTTCACCGGAGGGTTCGGATCGGTCATCGCCACCACCACCGCTCGCACACCGGACTTGATGACTGTCGGTACGCAGGGTGGAGTTCTCTTGAGAAGGTGGCAACAGGGTTCGAGCGTGACGTAGAGCGTCGCGCCCTTGGCACGGGGCCCTGCTTGATTGAGCGCAAGAATTTCTGCGTGGGGTTGCCCTGGCCCATGGTGATAACCGCGGCCGACGATGCGGCCGTTCTTGACCACGAGGGCGCCGACCATGGGATTCGGACTGGTCTGACCCAGGCCCTTCGCCGCGAGGCGAAGCGCCTGGGTCATGAAGTGGAGATGCGTCGTGGTGGCAGTCACCGCTTCTTGCGTGTGACGCGCGGTCGGCTGCGAGGCTGCGGAGCCGACTTCGCCTTCGTGGGTTTCGCAGTCTTCTTCGTCGTCTTTTTCGCCTTCGTACGCGGCACCGACCGCTTGCGCGGAGAAGGGGCAGCGCTCGCGCCAGCTTCGGCTAAGGCCGCATGGGCTGCCGCAAGCCGCGCAATGGCGACGCGATAGGGCGAACAACTCACGTAATCCAACCCAAGTTGATGGCAGAACTCCACCGAACTGGGATCGCCGCCATGTTCACCGCAAATGCCGAGTTTGATCCCTGGACGGCTCTTCCGTCCGCCGGCGATGGCCTGCTTCATCAAGGCCCCCACCCCTTCTCGATCGAGCACCGCGAAGGGATCCGCGTCCAGAATGTTGTTGGTTTGATAAAAATCGATGAACTTCGCGGCATCGTCGCGGGAGAACCCGAACGTGGTTTGCGTGAGGTCGTTCGTCCCGAATGAAAAGAACTCCGCCTCGGTCGCGATACGATCCGCCGTGACGGCAGCCCGCGGCAGCTCGATCATCGTACCGACCAGATACGTGAGCTTGACGTTGTACCGCTTCATCGTCTCTTGCGCGACTTCACGGATCAAGTCTTTCTGTGCCTTCATTTCCGAGACCATGCCCACCAACGGAATCATGATCTCCGGGACAATCTTCTTTCCTTCTTTGGCCAGCTCACAGGCGGCTTCCATGATGGCTCGCGCCTGCATGCGGGTAATCTCCGGCATCGTAATCCCGAGGCGGCAGCCGCGGAGCCCGAGCATCGGATTGAACTCGTGGAGTTCCTCGACGCGGGCCAGCAACCGGCGTTTTTCTTCAAGCCTGGCTCCGTCGCGCCCGGTCAATTCCAACTGCGCAATCTCCACCATCAAGTCTTCACGCTTCGGCAGAAATTCGTGCAACGGCGGATCGAGGAGACGAATGGTCACCGGGAAGCCCGCCATCTCGCGATAGAGCCCGATGAAATCCTGTTTTTGCAGCGGGAGGAGCTGATCGAGAAACTTTTCCCGCTCCTCCTTAGTCCGTGCCAGAATCATCTTCTGCATGATCGGGATGCGATCCTCGGCGAAGAACATATGTTCTGTCCGACAGAGGCCAATGCCTTCCGCACCGAAACCCCGCGCGATTTTCGCCTGATCCGGCACATCGGCATTCGCACGGACGCGAAGTTTTCTGACGCTGTCGGCCCATGACAGAATCAACGCAAACCGCTGGTACTTGTCCGACTGCTTCGGGTCCAACTTGCCCTGAATCACTTGAATGATTTCAGATTCGACGACGGGTAAGTCCCCCTCATACACATTGCCGGTCGAACCATTGATCGAAAGATAATCCCCCTCGCGAAACACCTTGGCGCCGATACGAACGGACTGGGCATCCAGCACTTCCACTGCATCGCAGCCGGCGACACAGACCTTGCCCATTTGCCGGGCGACTACCGCCGCGTGAGAGGTCATCCCGCCTCGTGCCGTCAAAAACCCGGCGGCAGCGTTCATCCCGTGAATATCGTCCGGGCTCGTTTCCTGGCGAACCAATACTACACGGGTGCCAGCCGCTTTCATCGTCACGGCCTTATCGGGAGTCAGGGCGATTTTCCCGGCTGCCGCGCCAGGACCGGCAGGGAGTCCCTTCCCCAGCGGATTGGATTTCGACTCTTCTTTCGTATCGAAAATCGGATAGAGATATTGCGCCAATTGCTCCGGCCCGACCCGCTGCACGGCTTCCTGCTTCGAGATGAGGCCTTCTCTCACCATATCGACTGCAATTTTTACAGCGGAAATGCCGGTCCGTTTGCCGACCCTGGTCTGGAGCATGTAGAGCTTGCCCTCTTGGATCGTAAACTCCAAATCGAGCATATCCCGATAATGTTTCTCGAGTTTCTTGTAAGTGTGCTCCAGTTCCTTGTAGGCCTCCGGCACATTCTTCGCGAGCGCATTCACTGGAAGCGGAGTCCTGATGCCTGCCACGACATCCTCGCCCTGAGCATTCATCAAGCATTCGCCGAAAAAGTTTTTATCGCCGGATGCCGGATCACGCGTGAACGCAACACCGGTACCACTCGTCTCTCCCATGTTGCCGAATACCATCGCCACCACATTGATCGCCGTGCCCCAGGAATCGGGAATCCCATAGAGTCGCCGATAGGTGACGGACCGCGCACCGAACCAGGACGAGAAGACGGCGTTGACCGCCAAACGAAGCTGCTCAAGCGGCTCGTCGGGGAACTCTTTCTTCGTCTCTTCTTTGATAAGCGCCTTGAAGCTGGCGACCAATTCCCGAAGGTGCCTCGCATCGAGATGAGTCTCGTGCGCCACGCCCACATCCGCCTTCTTCTGCTTCAGGATCGCTTCGAAATGTTCGCGCTGCACGCCCATGACGATGCTGCCGTACATGGACACAAAGCGCCGATAGCTGTCCTGGGCAAACCGTTCGTTGCGTGTTTTTGCAGCCAACCCCTCGACCGTCTTGGTGGTCAGACCGACATTCAGCACCGTATCCATCATGCCCGGCATCGACGCCCTGGCGCCGGACCGGACCGAGACCAGCAGCGGCCGCTCAGGATCGCCGAACCCCATACCCATCGACCGTTCGACCCGCTTCAACGATTTCAGCGCGGCGTCCCACATACCGGGCGGATACTGTTTCCCGTTCTTATAATATTCCACGCAAGCCTCGGTGGAAATCGTGAAGCCCGGCGGAACGGAGATGCCGAGATTCGTCATCTCGGCAAGGCCGGCGCCCTTCCCGCCGAGGAGCTCTTTCATGTTGGAAGTCCCTTCGGCTTTGCCGTCACCGAAGTAGTACACGTATTTCTTTGCCACGCTGCCTCTCCTTCGCGTTGAGTTCAGTTCAATGGACGAGTGATGCCCCTTGGCCGGCGACGGATTCGAGACGCAGCCGATACCGGCTGACCAGATACCATTTCGCCACCAGCCCGAATGCAATGACGGCCACGACAAACAACATCAATATGAGCAACCGATAGTCGGCGCGAACTCCCCGATCCACATAATACTGCCCGTCAGGCCCTTGCCGAAGCTTGATCTCCCGTTGAATCAGATGCGTCTTGCCGGAGGGATCGGACAGATTGATCCATTCCGAGCAGAGACGGACCGGGTCCGTTGCCCCTGCGACGGATTTCCAGCCGAGCCGGAGACAAATATCCTGTTTAGAGTTAAACACATCGGGAGTCGCTGCCAGCTCATCAAGGTTAATCCCACTGGCCCATAACCCGATCAGAACGATCGCATTGCAGAGAATCATGATGGCAAGAGACACGCCGACCGTGAACCGACGGATCTTACTCGCCCGACGCTGGTCGTCTGACAATGCGTGATCCATCCCCTCACCCGACCGGTTGATCTCTCTCAATAGGTGATCTGGATGAGTCTCCTATTGCGCGCGTTCAACGAGGGCCTTCCCAGACCGCGCGTTGCGCGAGCACGGGGGACTCACCGGGACCACCTATTCTCTACCCACCTTGTACCACAATCTGCGAAAAGTCCGCGAATGAGTTGAAGAAATCATCCACTTCTTGGAGCAACGACAACCGATTACTCCGGACGGCCTGATCCTCTGCATTGACCATGACTGCCGCAAAGAACGCATCGATGGCGGGCTTCAAACGTACCAACGCATCCAGCGCCTGGCTATAGTCACCCCGCTTCATCCCGGACATAAGTTTGTCCCGCTCATCCACCGTAGCCTGGTACAGCGCCGACTCCGCAGGATGCGCAAACCGCGCGTTATCGACCGGCTGACGATCCCATTTCTCTTTCTCGACGAGACGGTGCGCGCGTTTGAAGCCGACGATCAATGGATCGAATTCCGGCTTGGTGGTCACAGATTCAAGCGCTTTCATTCTCTGCACAAGATCCACGAGGTCGAGCGTCTTGCCCTGCGCCTGCTTGAGTACCGCTTCGATGACATCGTCCCGCAACGCATGGACAACCCTGGCATAGTGCCGAACCCGTTCGAAAAGAAATTCTGTCATACGGCGTCGGCCATCTTCGGCAGAGTCCGCCCCCCCTTTGAATCCATCACCGATGACGAGGTTTCTCGCGGTATCGACATAACTCCCGAGATCGATGCGCAGGTCTCCCTCAAGAATAATCCTGACAACGGCCGTGGCATTCCGGCGCAGGGCAAAGGGATCTTCCGATCCGGTCGGCACGAGTCCCACATAGAAGAAGGCCGCAATCGAATCCAGCCGATCGGCCAACGACAGCACTTGACCTGCGATGGTCTTGGGCAACTCGCCTTCAATCGAACGAGGCAGGTACTGCTCTCTGATGGCCTGACTCACCGCCTCGGATTCACCGTCATGCTTCGCGTACTCGCCCCCCATAATGCCCTGCAGCTCAGGAAATTCACCGACGACACCCGTAAGAAGATCCGCCTTGCACAGCTCCGCGGCTCTCTCGCAAGCCTGTTTGAGCTTGCCGTCCTGCGGTCGCAGCGTCGACGCGATGACGCCGGCCAATTTCTTGACCCGTTGCTGTTTTTTCTCCATCGTGCCGAGCTTCTGCTGAAATGTGACCCCGGCCAGCTTCGGCACCCGGTCCTCAAGTTTGACCTTCCGGTCTTCGTCAAAAAAGAACTTCGCGTCGGCCAGGCGCGCAGCCAGGACCCGCTCGTTGCCTTCGCGAATCAATCCCATATCTTTGGCTCGATTGTTCGTCACCGCGATGAAATGGGGAACGAGCTTCCCGGTTTCTTTGTGCATCAAGGAAAAGAACCCCTGATGTTCTTTCATCGAGGTAATCAAAATCTCTTGCGGCACTTCTAAATAGGCAGGCTTGAAGGAACCGATAATGGCGTTGGGACATTCAGTCGTATAGACCGCCTGATCCAACAAATCCGCATCGACATTCAACGAGAATCCGGCTTTTTTGCAGAGGGTCGCAATCTGTTCTTCGATCATGTGGCGGCGACGCTGGGGATCTGGAGTGACGCCTTGACGTTCAAGCCCCTTCAGATAGGACCCGGAGTCCCGAACCACGAGCCCCTTCGAGCTCCCTAAGACGCGATGGCCTAGAGTCTTGTTGCCGGCGGTAATCCCAGTTGCTTCGATCGGAAGCGTGGCCCCGCCATAGACCACCACCAGCCACCGCACTGGACGAGCAAACCGAACGCCGGCGGTATTCCATTTCATCGCTTTTGGAAACGACAGTTTCGCGATCAACAGTGGAAGGAGTTCTCCCAGAACCACCTTGGCTGGGCGCCCCAGCTCTTGCTTCACCGCAAACAGATATTCCCCCTTCGGAGTCTGACGCACTTGCAGTTCATGAACCGCAACCCCTTGCCCTGCAGCAAATCCCATTGCCGCTCTGGTCGGCTGACCGGCTGGATCGAACGCCACCGACTTTGAAGGCCCCATCGCTTCCTTGGCCATCGAGAGTTGCAAAGTCGCCAGGCCCTCAACCACTACGGTCAATCGTCGTGGCGTTCCCAAGGTACGAACAGATTGAAACGCGAGGCGGTGGTCCTTGAATAACTGTTCAGCCGCCTCTTTCAATGTTGCCAACGCAGGCGCGATGAACTGGTAGGGCAGTTCTTCCACGCCGATCTCAAGTAACAACTCAGCAGCCTTCACAGAGGAAGGGCGGCTTATTTTTTTCGCAGGAGGGACAGGACGGCGAGACGATTGAGTCTTCTTTGTCATGAATTTCTCTGTCGTTCCTTATGAGCGGCGGGCCGTAGTTCTCACGCGCGACGCTGCCGACTTCGCTCCATCACGCCCCCCGCCTCGATTGAGCAGCGGATGCCCCATCGCCGCTCGTTCTTCAATATAACGTTCGGCACATTGGCGCGCCAGCGCACGAACCCTGGCGATATAGCCTGTACGTTCTGCCACGCTGATGGCTCCACGGGCATCGAGTAGGTTGAAGAGGTGCGAGGACTTGATACAGAATTCGTAGGCCGGAAGGGTCAACCGCTTCTCGCGATTTGCCAGCAGCCGTTTACATTCTCCCTCGAACGATTGAAACGTGGCCATGAGCATCGCCACATCGCCTTCTTCGAAATTATAGGTCGAGAACTGCACCTCGGTTTCGTGATGGATGTCGCCATACGTCACTGCATCGTTCCAGGCGAGGTCGAAGACGTTATTCACTTGTTGCAGATACATCGCGATGCGTTCGGTCCCGTATGTGATTTCAACGGTAATGGGGTTGAGTTCAATCCCGCCGATTTCCTGAAAGTAGGTGAACTGCGTGATTTCCATCCCGTCGAGACGCACCTCCCAGCCTAGGCCCCAGGCGCCTAACGTAGGAGACTCCCAGTCGTCTTGAATGAACCGGATGTCGTGCTGCTTCGGATCAATCCCCAATTGGGCCAGACTCTCCAGATACAACGCTTGGATATTGTCCGGAGCCGGCTTCAGCACAACCTGATACTGGTAGTAGTGCTGCATACGATTCGGATTTTCGCCATATCGCCCATCAGTGGGACGACGACAGGGTTGGGGATAGGCAGCTCGCCAGGGTTCAGGACCAAGGGACCGAAGAAATGTGGCTGGATGGAAGGTCCCGGCACCCATTTCCAGATCATAGGGTTGCTGGATCACACAACCTTGGTCGGCCCAATAATGATGCAACGTGAGAATGAGATCCTGGTAGTTCACAATCGGTCCTGCGAGGTGGTGAAACTGTTGCGTGAGCCCCTGAGCGAAGGAAGAAGCTAACAGGAATGCGCACAAGCTGTCAAGAAACAATCCCTCTATGATCAAGGAGTTGCATCAGTATAGGCCTCCTGATTTGGCCTTAAATCTTGACGAACTTGCGGGAGTGACAGCGATTGATCTCCACCCGCCTGCTCTTGACGTAGCCTTATCAGTCCTCTATTGTCTTTATACTTGATTGACTCACTCGGCATTGCCTATTCCCATGAAGCTCTCAAAAAAAAGCGAATACGGCCTTCGCGCGCTGCTGGAACTCACACTCTTCTACGGCAAAGCAACGCTCCAGCGGCACCAGATCGCAGAGCGCCAGCATATCCCCGTCGAATTCCTTGAGCAGATCCTGCTTGCACTAAAACGAGCCGGCCTTCTCTCGAGCCGTCGAGGGATGAAGGGTGGCTACGCGCTCATTAAACCTCCAGGAGAAATCACCCTCGGACAAGTGATTCGCATTTTGGATGGCCCCCTCGCTCCCATCGGATGTGTGAGCAAGACGGCCTATCAAAAATGCGCGGACTGCCCCTACGCCGAGCATGCCCAATGTCCGGTGCAGCACGTGATGGGCACCGTGCGTGACGCCATTGCCGGCATCCTGGACCACTATACACTCGACGACTTCGCCTGCGGACATCACAAAGGATAATTATGGATGTAGTCGTACTAGTACTGATCACGTTCATAGCCGCCACCGTCAACGGGGCCCTCGGATACGGATTTTCTTCGATCACGGTTCCCGTCGCGCTGCTGTTTTACACCAACCGTATTCTGAATCCGGCGTTGGTCCTGGTGGAATTAGTGATCAATGGGTACGTCCTCTTCATCAACCGCAAAAGCGTCCCGAACATTTGGTGGCGCGTGGCGCCCATTTTGATCGGCCTCCTGATCGGTGTCGCGATCGGTAGCTATATCCTCTCCCTTGTCCATCCGTCCTGGGTCAAATTTGTGACCTACTTTATGCTGCTGCCCTTGATTCTGCTTCAGGCTGCCGGTATCAGAAAGCCCATCAAAGCCGAAAAGGCCATCGCAATCCCGTTCGGAGTAGGAATTGGAACCCTCTATTCTGTGACGACGATCTCAGGCCCTCCTCTTGCGCTGCTGTTCAACAATCAAGGGTATGCGAAACAGGATTTCCGGGCCGCGCTGGGCGTCATTCGAGTAGGGGAAGCGGTCATGACGGGAATCGCCTACTACTTCATTGGACTCTATAGCGCCGAGAGCCTGGAAATCATTCCCTACATCATTCCCAGCGTCCTGCTGGGAATTCCCCTGGGAAGCTACCTCATCCGTTTGATGGACCCTGAAACCTTCAGACGAATCTGCATGGCCTTCGATGCCTTGATCGTCGCATTCGGCATGTCCCGAGTGCTGATCGAGTTAAACCTGGCCACCGCCGTCACCACCTACAGCATCCTCTCCATCGTGATGATCCTGAATGCATACTTACTGTTTCGCTACTTTCGAGATAGAACCGTCCCATAGGGGGTAGAACTTGGCAGCGGCCCTCTAATTCACTCGCCAGGCCCCTGTTGCCACTCCCATTTTCACGCAACGCGATCCATACTCACATCCCCACACCACCTCGGCTAGCGATCGCTCATCCTCTCCATGCTGACTCCACCTGGCAGACACTATCTGCCTAGCTATGCCCATCTTTCATCCGAGTCGAGCTAGATCCAACTGAACTCGCCTGTGCCTCACAGAAATCCCTCTCTTCACTCTTCGAATCGGACCTGAGTCTGTATGGTCTCCCCTGCAGACTCTACAGATCATATTGTTTTGACCGACGATACATCTGTAATTTTATTATGTTAAATCAACATCTTACATATATTAATTCTGGCACGTTCATTGCTCATGTCAGGATACGATCTCCTTCTGCCTGCATCACGCACGAAGCAGACAACACCTACAGCACAGAACAAGACACGATTCCTGGAGTAGTACATGACCTCATTCAGCAAGCCTCAACTACGCCTCACCACATTTTTCGCAGGTCTGCTTCTTAGTATGGCCTCGCTGCTGACTGGATGCGGCGGCGGCGGAGAAACTGGCAGCGACCCAAGCGTCACTGTAACTCCAGGCAGTAGCGCTCCCGGTAGCAGCAGTGGAGGGTCGGCACCGGTGGCAGGAGCAACCGCATCTCTCGCATGGAGTCCGGTCCCGGACCCCTCCGTCATGGCTTACTTTGTCCATTACGGCCGTCAATCACCAGGTCAACCTGGCAGCTGCGCATATGAACAATCGCAGTACGTTGGCTCCCCGTCGGCCACGATTACTGGCCTTGAGCCCAATACGCTCTACTACTTTACAGTCAGTGCCTATAACGGACTCGAAAGCGCCTGTTCAAGTGAAGTATCGACCATCACGCCTCCTTCCTCCGTGTAGACCAACTGACCGCCTGAATAGCACCGTTAATCCTCCCCCATCTGCACAGATCCTTTCATTGACTCCCATATTTCATTTTTGTTAGCCTCAAGTCCCGCCGCGTTGCAACCGATCTCTGAACTAGAGAAGTGTGTGCCGGCTTCCTCGGTTTTCAATCCTGAAAGGAGCTCCGATGGCCAGTTCAGTCGTTTCGCCCGATATCCTGAATGCTCTCCATAATAAGGCCACGCAGCTCCGCATCGAAAGTGTTCGGGCGACCAGCGAAGCCGGAAGCGGCCACCCCTCAAGTTGCTGCTCTGCTGCCGAGATCGTGGCTGCCCTCTTTTTCACTGTGATGCGGTACGACCCAAAGAATCCGAAGGCCATCAACAGCGATCGATTCGTCCTCTCAAAAGGGCATGCCGCTCCCCTGCTATACGCCGCCTGGGCGGAAGCAGGCCTCTTTCCGAAAAGCGACCTTTTGAAGTTACGCACCTTGACTTCAGACCTTGAAGGACACCCGACGCCCCGCTTGTCGTTCGTCGATATGGCAACCGGTTCATTGGGCCAAGGCCTCCCTGTCGGCATCGGCATCGCCCTCAATGCAAAGTTCGTCGACAAGCTCGATCACCGAACCTATGTCTTAATGGGCGACGGAGAGTCGGTTGAGGGATCCGTCTGGGAAGCAGCAGAAGTCGCACGCCACCATGGATTAGACAACCTCTGTGCGATTGTCGATGTCAATCGACTCGGTCAAAGCGATCCCACGATGTTGCAGCATGACATGGAGGCCTATCGTGCACGCTGGTCTGGATTCGGCTGGCATGCCATCGTCATTGATGGACACGATCTCTCTGCTGTCGTGAACGCATTCCAAGAAGCCGCAACCACCAAGGGCAAACCGACGGTGCTGCTCGCCAAGACCTTTAAGGGTCGCGGTCTCTCGTTTATGGAAAACCACCCCAGCTGGCACGGAAAGCCCGTCCCCAAAGGTGAAGAGACACAGAAGGCGATCGATGAACTGACCAAACAGCTCAAACCAAGCTCAATTTCGCTCTCTAGTCAGAAACCCGCACAGCCGGCACCGAACGCTACCGCCACCAGCGCGCTGCCACCGTCACCCTATAAGCTTGGCGATTCCGCCGCGACGCGCGAAGCCTTCGGTGTTGCACTCGAAGCCATCGGCGCAGCAAACCCCTTGGTGGTCGGACTCGATGCCGACGTGAAGAACTCAACCTATACCGACAAATTCGGCAAGAAATTTCCAAATCGGTTTTTTGAAAACTTCATCGCCGAACAAAACATGCTTGGCGCGGCAGCAGGACTTGCCGCCTGCGGCAAGATTCCCTTCGTCGCAACCTTTGCGGCATTCTTCACCCGCGCCTACGACTTCATCCGGATGGCGGCCATCAGCCAATCGAACATCAAACTGGTGGGCACACACGTCGGCGTCAGCATCGGCGAAGACGGCCCCTCGCAAATGGGACTCGAAGATATCGCGATGATGGCGGCCCAACCAGGCGTCGTCGTCCTCTATCCCTCAGATGCCACCTGCACCTACAGACTGGTCGAAATAGCGGCCGCTCACAAAGGAATGGTCTACCTCCGCGCCGGAAGACCTAAAGCGCCAGTCATCTATGGACCAGAGGAGCGTTTTCAGATCGGCGGCTCCAAAGTCCTTCGCCAGAGCGCCTCGGACGTCCTCACGATCGTCGCAGCGGGCGTGACACTCTTCGAAGCGCTCAACGCCTACGATCAGCTCAAGGCGGCTGGAATTTCCGTACGAGTGATCGACCTCTACAGCATCGCACCGATCGACCGCACAACCTTGATCGACAGTGCCCGAGCCACCCAAGGACGTATCCTTACGGTGGAAGACCACTATGCCCACGGAGGGTTAGGCGACGCGGTCCTCAGTGCGGTTGGACCAGAAGGGTTACGAGTACACAAACTTGCGGTTCGGGTCATTCCACACAGCGGAAAGCCGGACGAACTCGTGGATCACTTTGGGATCGGAGCACGCTCGATTGTCGAAGCGACCAAGCAAATCACCAAGTAAGCCGTCTGGTCCAGTCCTTCCTCAAGGGCTGGACCACATTCCCCTCCTGAACATCCTGTCCATCGCGGACCGCCAACGCGTGCTCCAGGAATTGACCGAAACCCGTTACGGCAAACACGACTACATCTTCCGCGAAGGCGACCCCACCGAATACTTCCACATCGTCAAGGAAGGAACCGTCAAGTGCGTGAAGTCCACGCCGGAGGGAAAGGAATGTACGCTGAAGATGCTGATGCCGGGGGATCTCTTCTGTTGCGACGCGGCCGCGTTCGATGGGACGGCTCATCCAGGCTCGGCCCAGCCCATGGGAGACGTCAGCATTCTCCGGATGAAAAAGAAATCCTATTTCGAGATGCTGCGGCGAAATCCCGATGCCGCGATGGAAGTCATTAAATACCTGGGCAATCGTTTGAACGAAGCACAGGAGAAGACTAAAGACCTCGCGCTCGACCGCGCCGACCAACGGCTCGCCTCCTTGCTCGTGGACCTTGCAGCCCGTAACGGCATTGCAGATCAGAATGGAATCCGCCTGACGGTTCGGATGACCAGACAAGACATGGCCAACATGGTGGGGATTACTACAGAAACAGCCATTCGCATCATGAGCCGATTCAAGCGCGACCGGTTGGTCTCCGGTACCGCCAACCGCCTCCTGATTCGCGACCTCAAAGGGCTGAAAGCCCTTGCCTCCGCCTCATAATCTCGCGCGTCGCACCCCTTTCAGCACGATTTTCATAAACATGACATATGTCATGTTTATTGCCATCGGCCTAGCGTATGGTGATTCGGCTAACATTTAGGATTTGTAACCTCTGAATGCAGAGGACCGTTAGTTCACACGACCACGGATCCATCCATTTTCAACCAGAGAAGGAGAGAGACCATGCAATCATCGCGACACCACTATGGCACTCGTGCCATCCTCACGGGCTTACTCGTCGGAGGCCTAGCCCTCTCGGCACCGGCATGGGCCAAGACTCATGACATCGCTATGACAGCGGTGGAATCGGATGTCGTCATCGATGGGAGCGGAGAGAAGTATGCCGCCTGGACCTTCAACGGAACCATGCCGGGGCCAGTCGTCCGCGTCACCGAAGGCGACACGATCAACTTTACCCTGACCAACCCCGCCACGAACAAGAATCCTCATGCCATGGACTTCCATGCCGCAGAAATCGACTTCCTAAAGAACTATCGGGCCATCAATGCCGGCGAAACCATCAGCTATACCTTCGTCGCCAAAAAACCCGGTATTTTCTTCTACCATTGCGGTGCGCCTCCGATGATCCAACATGTCGCCCGCGGCATGTTCGGCGCCATCATCGTCGATCCGAAAGATACGAAAGCCTGGGCAAAAGCCGATCGCGAATATGTCCTCGTGCAGTCCGAGTTCTTCAAAAATCCCAACGATGTACAGGCCATGTTCGACCGAAAGTTCGATGGAGTCATGTTTAACGGCGGCATCTTCAAATACCACCCGTTCGTGACCGGAGGCGGCAAGCTGGATGCGAAACCAGGCGAGCGAGTTCGAATCTACTTCGTCAACGCGGGCCCGAACGAGTTCTCCGCCTTTCACCCGATCGGCGAAATCTGGGACAACGTCTATGAGAGCGGCAATCCGGCCAATAATCTGAAGGGTGTGCAGACCTATGTCGTCGGCCCTGGCAGCGCAGCCACATTCGACGTCGTGGCTGAATCAGCCGGCGCCTACCCACTCGTCACACATTCGCTCACGGGTGCGCTACGCGGCGCCATTGCGGTATTACTGGTGGGACCAGACGCCAAGGACGCACCACTTATGCCGATGGTGCCCTGGGTACTGCCAGCGAAGTAAGCGGCAATGGCAGGGAGCGAGCCGCCGTTGGCGGCTCGCTCCCTGCCATTGCCGAGACAAAGAGCATCTCGCCCATACATATCAAATCATGTTGAACGTCGTATCAGCCAGGTTCGCACTCCTCACAGCCATCTGCACGGCCACGCTCCTCCTCCACTCCCCTATTTCGGCCGCCCCACCGAAAGAACGCATTGCCCTCATGCTGTCAGGCTCACAATGTCAGGAGGCACAGCAGACACTCGAACCCGTCTTGAGGCAAACCGAGGGAGTCTTCGCGGTCGATGGCACCAGCGTTCCGGGACATCTGCTCCTCGATGTCGAGGAGGGAAAAATCTCAGCACAGGACATGCTCAGGGTCGCTCAGACAACACTCGGCACCGCCCTTTCCTGCCAGATCGAAATTATGCAATCATGCATCACCGCCCCGAAGCATATCGGGGCCGAGGCATCCGCTCAATAACATTCGCCTCGAAACCTACCGTAGCGCATGATGCAACAACGACTGACACCTGCTGAGCCGTATCGGCCCCATCGCCTCATGCGCTACCTCTCAGTCATAGCCCTCAGCCTCATAACCTATCTGCTCGCCTCACCGGTCAACGCTCAGGACTCGCTCCTCGAATGGCTCCCTATCCGGCCATTCAACTTCGACATCACATTCAGCCAGCGGTCATTCGCTCCCGACAATCGCGTCATCGGGATCCAAGGCGGGATCACGGCATTGCGTTATGGCGATTTAGAAGTTCGAACCATTTACCAATACTACAGCAATCACACGCAGACCTTTACGACGGATCAGAACTCGTTGTATCTCAATCCCCGATGGAATAACTTCATCGATATTCTGGACTTCCCAAAGGGGATGCCGATCAATCGCGTAATCCGGCATGTCCTCTTCGGCCCCCTCGAAGACCGGGCCGTTCCCTATCTGGGTCTGCTCGGAGGCGCCACACTCCCCGGTCCAGGCAACACATGGCCGGGACATCTCATCGGCGGTCAAGTCGGCGTCAGGTTTCCGGTCGGGCGGGGCGTCTCAGTCGACACGGCCATCCAATATACTCAGTACGGAATCGATTTTCGCGGTGAAGCCGGACAGACCCAACAATGGTTGATTACGACAGGGATTCGGTTTTGAGCATGTCTCACACATTGCGAACGACCCTGGAGGCTCCACGACATGAGGCCGGAACCGGCGCGCCGTTCATCGGGATGTTGCGCGGCTGGGCGTCACTGTTGCTCATCGCGTTCATGCTGCAGGGCTGTGGGCTGGTGATAGATGCGGTCCAACTGCTGCATCCCGTCGCCACGAACGAACTCGATGCGATCTGCGCCAGGGGCCAGATCCGCGTCGGCATGGCAGTTGAACCCTTTCAGCCCTTCGTGTTCCCGGCCATCTATACAGACGAAGGGCTACGCGTCACAGGACTCGATGTCGAGCTCGTGCGCGAAATCAGCGCGGCCCTCTCGCAACGCTGCGGCAACAAGGAACCGATCGTGCCGACGCTACAACTGATTCGTTTCCGAAACCTCTTCATCGAACTGACGGAAGGCAATCTCGACTTGTTTGTGTCTTCTATCAGCGCCAACGTGGCAGCACCAGGACGCATCGGCCTCGCCTATTCGAACCCCTACTTTGATGCCGGAGGCATCGGTGGCATCACTGTACGTCCTGACGTCGCTGAACGCGTGAGTGCGTCTATCCGTCGCTCTGAGCGAGTGGCCGATGCACATCTCATGTCCGAGGCCCTTGCAGGGCTGACCGTGGCCGTTCAAGAAGGCACCAGTGCCCAATTCTATGCGGAAGCCAATCTGAAAGGCATCACGCTCGTGCTCTGCGACTCACTTCCCGCTGCCTTCGAGTCCCAACACCCACCGATCGACCTTATTCTTGGAAAAGAACCGGTCCTCAACTATACGGTACGCCGGGTCCGCAAAGATTGGCAGCTCCTCACAGTGGGAAATGGTAAGCCGCTGATCCTGACCCGTGAACACTATGCAATCGTCACCGACGAGGAGAGCTATCGGTTACGACGGTTCCTCAATGACCTCCTGTTCCGGCTTGATGAATCGGGCCGGCTCACCGAGATGCGGCAGCGCTGGCTAGAGGAAAATTACGCCTATCCTCGCCGGGCCGCAACGGAAGGGCTTCCGTTTGCCGCAGAGAAAATGCCTCAGCATTACGATCAAGGCCAATGCCGACTGGCCGACACCCGGTCACGATGAAAGAAAGGGGACTCCGATGAACAGCCTACGATTTGCCGCCATCACGGGAATGCTCGCGATCCTCACCCTCGGAGCCGTAACCCCGAGCACGAGCTGGGCGGTCGATCGTGCTGAGGCGGAGGAGACCGCTCGACTCTTAGCCAAGTTACTCAAAGCGGGCCGGCTGGTCATCGAGCGGAACCAACTACTGATTGACGATCAACATAAGGGAGACAAGGGCTTTACACCCGAAGTGTTTGAACAACAACTTGTTCGGGAGTTTCGCGAACAGACCAACATTGATCTCGCAAAACTGCACAACACGACGGTCGTAGTGCCCCCCCTTGCCAAAGAGCTATTGCCGGCGTTCGTGGTCGCCAGCAAAGAAGTAGTCCGTGATGCCCAAGTCGTCATCAACCAGCGGGGGATTGGGTACAAAAATTTTATTCCAGCCACTTACGGCAGCCAGGCCGCTGCGCGATTCTCCAAACACACACGCGTACGACTCAAGCAAACCACCTTACAACCACGCAATCCAAAAAATGAACCGGACGAATACGAGGCCTCGGTTCTGAAGTGGCTGTCTGGACGTCCTCGAGCCGAAGCCTACGTCAGCGAACTCACCGATCAAGGCCAAACCTTGCGGGTCGTCATGCCGATCTATTATGTACCGGCCTGCCTCAGCTGCCATGGTGAGCCAAAAGGCGAGCTGGATATTTCCGGATACCCCAAGGAGGGCTACATGGACGGTGACCTCGCAGGAGCGATCACGGTGACCCTGACTCGGCCCTAGCGTGAGGGATTCCGCTCGATAACCGCCAAGACTCTACCCAAGCGCTCCCTAATTCCACGAGCTTTCGCTGAGTGACCGAGAAAATTCGGCGGCTTTCTGAGCACCAGGCCTCCATCAGCAATGTCATAAACACTCATCAGACATTGTAAAACCAGGCTCCCGGCTAGCGCACAGCCTGAATGGCTCTCGCTCTCCGGGGCAATAGCGGCGGTCCGAGCGGGACCAGTTCATGGCCGTTAAAAGACAAGGTGACACTCCCTACCGCATGATAAAGAGCCATCAGGCCCACAACAAGGTGCCCGATTCCCGGAAGAGTTTCTGTCAGTAGACCCAGGGAGGCAGGAACGGAGAGAAACGACGTCGCCGCGATCATTAAGAAGAGAAGACAGATCGTAGTGCCCCGATAGGCCGTAAGATACACCACGACGGCCGAGCACATGAAATAAACGACATTGAGCTGCCCGTACAATATCGGGCTAAGCTGGACGCCAATGCTCACGCTCACCAGCTGGGCCATGCAGGCGGCAATCGAAAACAATCCGTACGTCATCAACGCAATACCGCAATATGGCTCGTGACTGCGGAACATAGCCATGCCGGCAAGGAAGGGCATCAGACCGCCGCAGACGAAGACGATGACCAGTATTCCGATATGATTCCGCTCCGGAATTTCGCCGAGCTGCGCAAGACCGAGGGTGAAGGCGCCGACCGCCAGGCCGAACAACCCCATCGCCAGCGCGTCGCTCCGTCGTGGATGTGCCTCATTGGCCATGGCCATAACCTCGTATATATCCTCGCACACCTCTGCTAGGCCTGAACTTCATGAGAAGCGGTCCGCGCGGAGACCTTCTCGATCGCCTGGCGAACCAACGCGACCAGTTCAATCCGTCCGTACGGCTTCTTCACCCACGCATGGGCTCCCCTTCGGATCGCGAGCTCGATCCAACTTGAGTCCTCGCCCGAGACCAAAACCACCGCGGTCTCTGGCCAAAGGAGCTGGCACATCGTTAACAATTGCATCCCATCAAACCGTGGCATGCGATAGTCGGAAATGACGACCTCGAAATGTCGCTTCTGTAACTCTTGAACCGCCTCGAGCCCATCACCTGCTTCAAACACGTTGTACCCTTCATACGTGAGTAGAGCCGAGAGCAGCGCTCGGACATGTGTATCGTCGTCGACAACCAATACTCGCTGTCCATAGCCATCTGGATACATGATGACGCCTCCTTCACTGCATGCTGCATGCGTGTATCAAACCTATCGGACGCTGGTGAAAGCGGGTGAACAGGTAGCGCCGGCGACACCTCCCGTCAGGATTCACTTGACGCCTCCCAGGCAGAATCGACCCAACGATCAAGAGACCGACCGGCGACAGAAAACCGTGGCGCTCTTGACGACAGTCGGCTTAAGATGGCGACTCCGGTTGGATTCAATCATGGCATCCTCGATATTGCCGCAATTCAAGCAGCGCACGGCATCTACCCGTTCGCTCGTCCCGTGGGGATCTGAGAGCTGTTCCGCCACCACACATCCGTTACACCGGACACAGTTCATCGCAGCCTCTCTACCAGGGTATGGTGCGCGCCCTGCCTACGGGGCCATCAGCTCCGACGACAGACAAGGTTCGTCTCCACCTGTGGCATTAGATTGGATCCACTGTTCATTCAGCTGGTAGAGCCGATGGTCCTCTACGCGATAGATCAACGGAACAACCGGAAGAGTGGGATATCGGCCTCGGAGCCTCCTGGCTTCAGCAACCAAGAAGTCGACTTCATTCCCGATTTCAAACATGGCCACAGAATTCATGAAGTGGGCCTCCGCCCATTCTCGTTGCCACCCGCCTCGCCGAACCAGTCCGGATATGAATAACTCCCGTCGATCCATCAGATTCACCATGCCGCAGCTCGTATGACCGACCAGCGCGATCGCGGAGACTCCTCCGATCGCCACGGCATACGAGATCTGAAACTCGCTATATCTCAAATTGCACCCCGCCGAGCGAATGATATAGGCAAAGTTTTCCGGGAAACTCAGCCGTTCACGATGGTCCATACACATCCCTACTAAAACTTCTGCCTGACTGTAGGGGCTGTGAGTCGCTCCCATATTGTGGTAGCGAAGGAGATCCTCGATCGGTGTGCCCCTGACCTCCGGCGAGATGTCGGCCAATGATTCGATCGGTCTCAATACAGTCACCTGGTCCTCCCATCGATTCGCGCGTTTGCGTCCTCCGCACGGATCTCGTAATCCCACGGAAGAGGAGCCAGGACCACGAGGCCTTTCTCCTGTAAATCATGCAGCACCTGAAACAGCGTCTGCCATCTACACTGAGGTAAAGCAGACGAGAGCAGCGTAAAGGTCACCCGGCGATGCTGCGCCACCAGTTGATACACCGCGTCTTCAATTTCTCGCATCGTGACAGAAACCATGTGACCAGCCATCTTGCGTCAGCCCCTCATAGAGAAACCTCTCTCGACAACTCTGCAATATTTAGTCCGTCCTCATACGAATCCTGCGCCGTAGGCTAACGGCTCGACTGCAGTGGGCAATTCAGAAGACTCCGTGGCACAGCGCGCGCAAGACGCGCCGAATAATCCATGCGCTCTCGCTGTTTCGCACTGTGCGGTCTGTGCGGATCCGCTCGACTCCAAAATCAATCCTCCAGCACACAAGCAATCCCACGCGCGCTTCCACCATTCTCAGATGGCATTGTCCTTGCTGGAGGCCTCTGCACTCACATCAACCACACATCGTCTCAGGAGAAATTGATGGCCATCACGTGCCGAGCTCGAATCGCGACGGGACAAGTTTTGGCTGGGACAATTGCTCTCCTCCTAGTAACGCTCATGCTCTCTCAACAGAGTCTCGCGGGGGGAGACGATCATCGTGCACTACGACTCCTCCTGGACAAAGGCATCATCACCCAACAGGAATTCGATCAGGCCTTCGAAGAGGAGCAACGAACGAAAGCCGAAGAAGCACAGCGCATGAAGCAGGCGGCGGCCATCACGAAAAACGGGCTGCAAGTCAAATTGGGAGGCTTCGCCGAAATTGACTTTATCGGGGATAGCACGCGGAGCTATGAGGAAATCATCGGCAACCGACCGGTCCTGCGAAGCAATACGCTGGGCGGAGCCAACAGCCTATTTCAAACCAGCCCGAGAAACAGCCGAATCACACTCGATGTGCGAGCCCCGGAGCGGGATAGCATCAAAAGCCGCTTTTATGGATCGATCGACTTCCTGGGGAACGAGCCGGCGATCGGCAGCCCCGGAGTGTCCAATCTCACGTTGCGGACCAGCCCGGATGCACGCATTTTCCAGATGTACTTCCTGGTGGAAAGTCCAGCGGTCGATGTGAAGATCGGGCAGGATTGGTCTCGGTTTGGATTCATGTCTGACTATTCGAGAGGGCAGGTGTCGGTCGCCGCGACTCCGGCAAATATGTTCAATCGATGGATTCAAGCCAGCCTGTCTAAGCGACTTCGCGTGACGGATACCCTCTCCCTGACTCCCGTCTTCTCCGTAGAGCGTCCGCCACAACCCGATGCCAACCTCCCCTCGTTCGTTGCGGGAGTTCAGGTCGCCTATCACGGCTTGCTTGCGCCCTATACCGGTTCTTCGACAGGCGACATTTCGCTCAAGCCGTTGAGCCTCCAAATCAGCGGGGTCGGACGGAAACTCGAAGCGAATGCTGGGGGTTCGACGAGTCCATCGGGAACCCAACCCAATCTGATTGGTCAATCATACGCAACCGGCTGGGGAATCTCCTCTAGCCTATTTATTCCGGTTCTCCCATCACGGGATGGAGAGTGGGGTCATACGGCGCACATCGTGATGGAGGGCGTCACAGGTGCCGGGATATCCGACATGTTTAACGGATTGAGTTGGGGCGTCTGCAATCCGGTGTGCGGGAGTTCCACTTCAAACAGCGGCTTTGGCGGAACGGCCTTCGGCCAGACCAATATCGATGCCGGTCTTGCAGCCGTGAGCAGTCAAACCGGCAAATTTGAAGCGATACGCTCGACCTCGATGATGGTTCATGCGACGTATTATCTCCCCGATCAAGGGAAAACGTGGATCGGAGGCGGCTATGGAACCATCTACTCCTCCAACGCCGGTGAAATGACCTGTACGGTGACAGCGGCGTTCTGTGGTGGAGCGCTCCGAACAGCACAGAGTATCTATATCCGCGACTCCACCTACTATGCCTATGTGTTCCACGATTTCACTCAGGAAATTCGAGCGGCGCTGATGACGAACTGGGTCCGTACCACCTATGCGGATGGGGCCAATGCCGAGAACCACCGGATACAACTGTCGTTCTTCTGGCGATTCTAGCGTAGACCGCGATGCCACTTGACCAACGCAGCCGGTCTATCTCTCAACATCAAAACCGCTGACTCCCGCAACCCGGCAGGAATTGGCCGATTGACCGATCTACCAGCAACAGCCCATACGATTGGCATCACGGTCACCTGTGATGGAAGCACAGTCGGATTCGCCATATACCCGGTTCCAACAGCACCCCCACTCCACATCAGTGTCGTGCTTCCCCGTTCTCAGACCTCATGATTCGCACAGAGCGGGCCGAGCGAATCCGCTCTACCTCAAAACATGACTCAAGGCAGAACCCGCCTACATCTCTACAGATTTTTGCGAAAAGCCGCTTCCGACAATGATTTCAGATCGACGCGAGCCTCATGGCCAACCGCATGTTGACGGAACAGAACTTGCGATCCCCGGTTTACGTTTGGACCAGCATGACATCGGAAGGAAAACCGAATGGTAGACCACACGTTACTCGACGCCATCGGGCATAACTTAACCGCACCAATGCCGCTTTTTTTTGCGTTGGGCATCCTAGCCACCTTGCTCCGGTCTGAACTCAAAGTCCCCGATGCCCTCTATATCGGACTGACACTGTATCTGTTAGCCGCCATTGGGTTGCATGGAGGAGCTGAAATCCGTGAAGTGGGAATCACGGCAATCTGGATGCCGATTGTCGCCTGCTTCTTGTTGGGCTCCCTGATCCCCATCGCCGGTTATTTTATCCTTCGTTATATGGGGAAATTCAGCATCCATGACTCGGCCGCAATTGCAGGCCACTATGGATCGGTCAGTGCCGTCACCTTCGCCGTGGCGACGCAGTTCTTATCCAGCCTTCAAGTCAAACCTGAGGGATATCTGTCCGCCTTTCTGGCGATCCTCGAACCAACCGGCGTGGTCGTCGGAATCTTATTGGCCCGGATCGCCCTTCAAGTGGAAATGCGGCAACAGGGTGAATCGGATGGAACCGTGAAGAGCCGCGCAGGATGGATCCGGCCCGTTTTGCACGAAGCCCTGACTGGGACTGGCTCCATCATCCTCCTAGGTGCGCTGGTCATCGGCTACATCTCAGGACCGGACGGGATTGCCGTGACCAAACCTTTCTTTGGAGATCTCTTCAAAGGCGTCTTATGTCTATTCATGTTGGAAATGGGTTTGGTAGCCGGTCGACGACTGGCTGAGGTTCGAGCCGTCGGAGCGTTCCTGATCGCCTTTGCGATCTGTATGCCGATTATCGACGGGACGATTGGGGTACTCGTGGGGGGATTTGTCGGACTGAGCGTCGGCGGCGCCACAATGTTGGGCGTCATGGCTGCGAGCGCCTCCTACATCGCCGCACCGGCCGCCATGCGCATCTCAATCCCGGAAGCCAACCCCTCGTTCTACCTCACAGCATCGCTGGGGATCACGTTCCCCTTCAATATTGCGATGGGCATCCCCCTGTATTTTTGGCTCGCAAAACAATTGTTCGGATCATGACCGGCGGAGTACGGACGAGAGGAGCACTGCATATGCCCATGGGAAAAGCAGTACTACTGACCATCATTACCGAGCGGGTCATGGAACCCACGTTGATAAACCTGGTTGAACATGCGGGCGCTCAGGGCTACACGATTGAAGATGTCGCGTCTGGATGGGGAAAACATGGCAGCCGCACAGGTCAACTCGAGAGCGACCAGAGCGTCAAAATGCTCCTGATCGTATCCACGTCCGTGGCCCAACTCATCCTCCAAGAAGTCGAGCGGATCCTCCAACCGGATTATGAAGTCATGGCATATCAGCATGAGATTGAGGTGCAGAGCCGAACACCGACTCAGCCTGAGGCATGAGAATTCGTCAGTCATTTGCAAGGCCATGCGCCCAGTGGACCCACTGTCGCATGCGAGAACTGAACAATGTCTGAAATGCGGTGCGAGGCAGTACATCGGCGTAGACCAGTACGGTGAAGGAGACGAATATGACCTGTGTTGCCAAGAAAATTTTAATGATCATGATTGCCGGTGGATTAGGCCTGGCAGGACCCTCTTGTGTGGAGGCAGGCGTCACGCCCTATCAAGCAGAAGAAACCGCACGCCTGATCGCCATGCTCCTCAGTACAGGACGAGTGGTGATCGATCGCCATCAATCATTGATCGACGATCCAAGCAAGGGGGCCAAGGGATTCACGCCAGAAGTGTTCGAGCGACAGGTCGTGAACGAGTTTCGATCCAGGACCGGTGTGGACCTGACCAAACCCGCGTCCGATCATTTGCCTCCCAGTACAACGAACCTCTTACGCGCGCTCTTAGATGCGAGCAAAGACGTGGTCGCAGAAGCCCAGCCGGTGATTAACCAACAGGGAGTCGGGTACAAACACTTCATCCCGGCCACCTTCGGCAGCCAGGTCGCCGAGCGATTTTCAGCTCGTTCAGGCATTCAATTGAAACAAACGACGCTCGAGCCGCGCAACCCGAAAAACGCACCGGATCCGTATGAAAAGGCGGTCCTTCGGCGCTTGCTGACTCAGCCCAGTCAATCCGTGACGATCAGCGAGGTGCAGACCGGAAACAACATGCTGCGAGTGCTGACCCCGATCTACTACACCAGAGACTGCCTGGCCTGCCACGGTGGACCGGCAGGACAGTTAGACATTTCCGGATATCGCAAAGAAGGAGCCGAAGAGGGCGATCTGGCTGGTGCGATCAGTGTGTCGATTCCTTTGAACGCGGTAAAATGAGAAAGTCGAGGAGGTCAATCTGATGAAACGGTCTCGTACACGTTGGGCCATCAGCCTCTGTGCAATAGTAGCCTGGTTGAGTGTCACCGTTCTGGCGGCGGCAGCGGACAGATATACCGTCAAGGACCTTGGAGCGATTGCCGCCGGCGGCACGGTTGAAAGCATCAACAACCACGGTCAATTGGCCGGAGCCGTCCCGGTCAGCCAAACCAGGAATACCGGTTGGTGGTTTGACGGGAAAAAAATCATCGATCTCGGCAATTGCGGTGGAGTGGGTTGCCGAGCCATGGACATCAACGACAAAAGCCAGATCGTAGGGAATATCGGTCGGGATGCCTTTATCTATCATGACGGCAAGTTCGTCGACCTCGCCGCGTTTGTGAGACCGCCGGGAATTGCATTGGCGGTCAACGATTCCGCTGAGGCAGTGGGATGGTACACCCTCATTCCGGTGCCCGGCTCCGATTTCCCCTCTGAACGACATGCTTTTTTGTATCGAGGACGAACACTCACTGATTTAGGCACCCTCGGAGGCAAAGAAAGTGCGGCGACAGATATCAGCAACAATGGCCAAATTGTGGGCTATGCCAGCACCTACAGCGACGAAACCCATGCCTTTCTGTACCAACATGGCAGGATGACAGATCTGGGGACGCTCGGAGGAACGGATAGTCGCGCCAACAGCGTCAATGACCGTGGCCAAATCGTGGGAAGCGCCAACATGGCTGGTTCCAACAAGGCCCATGCCTTTCTCTATGCAGAGGGAAAGATGACGGACCTGGGAACGTTAGAGGGGCAAGAAAGTACGGCTCTGGCCATCAACGAGGCAGGGCAAATCGTTGGAACCAGTGGTTCGCGCGGATTCCTCTATAGCCAGGGGAAAATGATCGATCTCACCACCCTTCTTCCATCGGGATCCGGGTGGAAGGCCCTGACTCCCCGCTGCATCAACGATCGCGGCCAGATCGCCGGGGTCGGAATCGCCGCGGACGGAAAGCCGCACATTTTTCTGATAACACCCGCCCCCTAGATCTCTTGGAATTGACCCTTGTAACGATCGAAGGCAGGGGTGGAGAAGCGTCCGACTATCTGCCAGAAGGGTATCCTCGCCCAGCGTGACCCCGCCTCGGTACTGAAAAAGCTTGGACAACATAAAGAAGCCCTCTTCAACTGAAAAAATTATGTTATCCTGTCGTCTGGCAATCTAAAATGAAGAGGGATGGCCCGCTGCCGACCCCGGATCTGGCAACTCTTAATAGTCAAACACGTATACAAAGGACTCATGCCGAGACCCTGATTGAGAACAAGGAGGATCCAATGCGTTCTGTAATTGCAGCAGTGATGTTAGCCACGATCGAATTCGGGAATCCTGTTTGGGCCTATGAAGAAATTGCCGTAACGGACGGAGGTAGCATCACGGGAATCGTGACCCTCGAAGGCCAGGTTCCCAAGCCGAAG
>JAUSMA010000060.1:300000-392031 GCA_030645475.1 Nitrospirota bacterium | reverse complement strand
GCAACACTGGCCTTGACCGACCTGGACCCCGATGCTAGAGTCCGGCCACTGCGGCTTTTGCTGCCGGAGTGGCGAAATTGGCAGACGCAAGGGACTTAAAATCCCTCGGTTCCAAAAGGACCATGCCGGTTCAATCCCGGCCTCCGGCACCAGTCGCTACCATTTTCCCAGCCATAACCCCTCGATAGTTCACAGACTATTCCTGCAACGTATGCAGCGGAAGCCGCTTGGATACGCTGTTTTCTTTGCGCTGCAACTGTTGCAGGCAAACACAATGTTGCGGGAAGTTGCGCCGCAACATGTGGAGGGAAGGGGACGCAGTGGGAATTAGACAACGAGAAACACGCTACTTTGTGGATGTGACCGTGCGGGGTGTGCGCCAAACAGCCACCTGTCTGCACTAAGCAGAGGCTGAGCAGAAGCAAGCAGACCTCCGCGTTTTCCTTCTCCGCAGTGTGCAACCTGAGGCTCCCCATACCTGGACGCTTAGGCAAGCCCTCGACAAAACCACAACGACCGCCTGATGACTACGCTGGACACCTGGCTATCATCGACAACAGTAACGCGACGATTAACCGCAAGCTCGCCGCCGTGTCTCGGATGCTGTCCCTTGCGGTGGAACGGGGAAAACTCCAGACCCGCCCCACAATTCAGCGGAAGCGTGAAGGGGAGGGAAGGATACGGTTCTTGAATGAAAGAGAGGAACTCCAGGCACTACACCTCCTCGACCAGTGGGGTAAGCGACCATCTAGAGGCCCTCTTGTTTTGGTCGATACCGGCAGCGTGGCGGGGAATTGTGGAGACTGGAAGGGCGGGACTGTGACACAGTGCAAGGTCTTCTGCGCATCTGGCAGTCGAAGAACGGTCGGCCCAGATCTGTGCCTATGACCGAACGAGTGAAGGCAATTATTGAAGGACAAAGGCTGAAGCATCACACAGGACCTCTCTTTCCAGGTTTTAGTAATTTCTGGTTTGAGCATGTCAGGAATCAGATACGTGAGCTGATGGGCGTGGAAGAAGATCGGCAGTTCGTGCCGTATGCGCTGAGGCATACGTGCTGCTCAAGGCTGGTACAGCGAGGAGCAAATCTTAGGGTGGTTCAGGAGTGGATGGGGCATAAGACCATTACGGTAACCTTGAGATCTGCCCACCTGTGTCCGACAAATTTTCTCAATGCTGTGAAGGTGCTGAATGCCAAACCAATCGTAGCGATGAAACCACTATCTCAGGCAGCATCGGTCGTCTAGGTCTTTCCGAGACTTACAATAAGTCCATGTCAGCACAGCGAAACGCCCACATAGTCTGGGTTGCCGTGCTCTGTCCGGAAACTCTTTCAGGAATTACTCCAAACAAGTTGCATTCTCATTCTTGGTTTTGCGTTGGTAGGCCAAAGTGATGATCTCGCTTTTCGGTATGGCAATTGCGGTCTCATCAGCTAAGTAGCCGTTTGGCAATACATAAAGTAGTTCCGAATTTTCATGAATCAAAGAAATGTTATGCATGACGCATTTCCAGTCCTCCCGACCCATTACCCTGCCGATTGCCTTTCTGTTGTCTGGCTTGATGGCTATTGATATCAGCAGCGGCTTTCCACCACCAAAATGAGGAGAGATGAGCGGATAGGTAAGTGTGGCGTAGGCATATATTGAGAGACATATATTACTAATCCCCCAAAATAGCCCATGTGTATTCTCGGAGGTAACCGACTCGACCTTCTGATCTGGGCGGAAACCTGATAAGAAGAACCACACTCCAATCAAAAACAAAGGAAAGAAGAAAAAGGCCTCTCCCAACCTTGCTGAAGCATTAACAAGCATCAGCAGTAATACAACCCGCGATAGCCGCCCCGTTTCCCACATGTGGATTCTCCACCAGAGCGACAACTTGCCAAAACGCGCTGGAAGCGGAAGAAGGGTGGTGTTAAAAGCGCCCACCACTAGCGCGAGTACAAAGGACGGGTACCGTAGAGCAGAAAGCCACCCGTCAATGGTATTGGATTTTGGTAGTAGCCAGTTGAGGTAAGCACCGGACATGCCGAAAATAAAAAAGATTATCCAGGCACTTCTTATTTCTGCATTGGTTACGTCACCAAGTAAATGCTTTTTCTTGGTTAGATGGATAAGTAGGAAAATTGCGCCGGTGAAACCAGTCGTTGCAGCGAAATAAAGCAAGCCTGCAGAAATATAACGTGGTTGGAGAAAGTCATACGGAACCATTCCGTACTGGAACAAAGATGAGTTAACAATAATAAACCCGATCAAATATGCTAAAGCAGCAGCGATGACCGTAAACGATGATAGATAGGTAACCCATTCAAGCTTGTCCGCTCTCAGCTCTCGCGGCGGAAGGACGGCCACTGGAGTCGGGGGTTGCGGTTCTTCTGTTGATGCCTGGATTTCATTCATAAGGGCGACAAAGTACTAAGGACAGTTACCCGCTCTCGATATCCTGCCGTTTCTGCCTCTAGGGGGGCTATTAAACGCTACTCTGTTATGTGGCGCAACCTCGCTATAGTTCGGGCAATCTGGACGGTGGTAGATGTGGCTTTTTCGGTTACCGATGACGGGGGTAGGAAGAAGTAGGAGGAGAGGAAGAAGGGTCTTGCTTGATAGCTCCCATGAGTATTTGTCTGTATAGAGTCGCTTGCTGTGTTCGTTCCGCATCACTCCCGATCAGGTTGGGAAGAGGGGGGGCGTTTAATTTTGGGGATAATTGTTTCACGGTATACGCATAGAGCACCCGCGCCACCTCACAGACACCAGAGGCGCGGCATAGCGTCACAGGAAGCGCCACAGACACTCCCGCAGGTTACGCCCTGTGGTGGTCTGTTGTGCTCAAGATGCTAGGAAAGAGGCGTCAATTGCAAATTCCCAGATTGGTCAATGATCAGCGTGTGGGATCCTTTACCAGAGGAGGCCTGGATCAAGACCTGATGACCAGCATTGATTGCCCGCTTAAGGATTTCAGGAATCTCAGATTCAGCCAAGGGGTTGTTTGTTTTGCCACTCATGAGGTCAGTAAAATCATCGTCAGTCATATTGGCCCTCCTTGAGTCTCGCCTAAGATAGCGGATTGTAGGAGCATACTTGATAAAGATCAATTTGCATGGCGGTTTAGGGATCTTTCAGCGGCTATTTACTAATCCCCTCGAAAACTGCCTGACAAAATCCCTGTGTTTCTGTGGCTCACCCGGCCTAACGTGTCTATTTACAATATACTCGGTTCCAAAAGGACCATGCCGGTTCAATCCCGGCCTCCGGCACCAGTCGCTACCATTTTCCCAGCCAGCCTCGACAGCCTGCAAAGTAGGCAAAGACGGCGATGCCCAGGATAATCGCCATCTGTATCACATGTTGCACCAACACATCCGGTGCAATCCATCGACTCATAAATAAGAGTCCGGCTGACACGATGGTGACCGCAAGTGTTGTGCGTTTCGGGCAGGGGCGAAGACGACGGCCCTCATAGGACAGGATAATCCACACCACGATCCACCCGAGTGCTCCGATAATCAGGGCACCGGCTAAGTCGGTGAGGCTGAGGAGGGTGCTGTCCTGAATGAGATTGAGGGATTTCCGCATCCCTAATTCCGGACGAATGCGGATCCATTCTCCGATCGTCAGGAGCATCCATACTGCAACTATTCCGAGGGCAAACCCTTCTTGGGTCATGCCGGAATCTTCGATCCGACGGTCGACCCTTCGGAATATGACGGTCGTCGCACCAGTGACTTTGCGGATCTGCGGAGTCAGATCGTACCCACATTCGCAAGTGGAGGTGGAGTCAGAATTGGTGAATAAACAGCGGGGGCATTCGAGCGGCATATCGAGACTCAGTGCTTTCTGCTAGAATCCACTGCCGATGCGGCTATCGGGATGTGGGACAAGTCCGCTATCGGATCTCTCTCTTGCCACAATAGCTTTTGAGAAATCTGCTCAGAGGATTCCATGATCAGTCGGTCGCTCTCTCAACGTTTTCTGGTACTGGGAACGGTCTTCGCCGGATCTGCTGTAGCCGCAGGCGCCTTTGGCGCCCATGCACTCAAAGAGATTCTGGACGCACACAGCCTGCAAGTATTCGATACCGCCACCCGCTATCAAATGTATCATGCCTTTGGGCTTTGTATAGTGTCTTGGGCAATTGATCGCTACCCGGAACAGCGACTTGAGCAGACAGGATGGCTCTTTACCCTCGGGATTCTTCTTTTTTCAGGCAGTCTGTATGTCGTGGCTCTGGCAGGGATACGATGGATGGGAGCTGTGACCCCGATCGGCGGGTTGGCATTCTTGGCAGGTTGGGTTCTTTTTGGTTGGAGAATCTGGCGGGATGCTTGTATCACGAGGTCTGCAAATTAGGGCGTACAGCCGGCTGTTCTCTTACCGCTGATTGATCCCCACCCTCCTTGGGAGTTCACAAAGGTCCCTTCGAGTCCCTTGCCTTCTTTGCTGAATTGCAGGCTGTCTTCTTGGACCCGACCATCGATTTCCCACCGTAGATAGACGTTCTCGCCCAACACGATTGTTTCTACGAGTCCCGGCAACGTCGCCTGCATATTTCCAGTTGGAGGAAAGAGCAATGACAGTTTTTGCTCTTGATGGTGTTGCTGATGGTTATGGATGATCCATTGCCAGGTTCCGCAGAGGCGGGCCTGCCCACGGAGCCCACGCACCCGATCCTTCCAATTCCGTATCCGATCCCATTCCTGATAGCTGGCTTGTATGGCGTCCACTTCCATACGAGTAGCTCGTTCTAAGACTGTGATGAACAGGGGCGATGCAGATTCTCCCTGATTCACCTTGGCCCATTCCGGGGAGGTTACCACAGCCGCGAGTTGATTCAGGGCCTCATGCCAGGAGGCATTGCCTTGTTGATCGAGCCATGCGTGAGATGGTGTGGTTCCGGATAGTCGTTCGGTTATCGTCGTGAATTGCTGTTCTGTCACAGCCTGCCGGATGGTAGCTGCCAACTGCCAGGCGGCTAGACTGCCCATCAGCCGCTGGACTGCCGTCGTCAAATCCGGCACCAGAAGTTCCTTCGAGAGTTTGGCAGGCAAAGCGGTGGCTCCCAATGTCCGCGCGGCATCCATCATGTGAATGGCGGGACCGATTGCCGACACAAAGAGGGTAATGGCTCCCTTGTCGGACTCCAGCTTAGCCAGTTGATCGGAATGAGCCTGGATGATCGATGAGAAACCCGGTATGGCAGTCGGAAGCAATTCGTCTGCCTTGGCATTCAGGCAGGCCCCGAATACAGAGACAATCAGGATGGCAAAGACGAAGCCGATATGAGATTGAGCTGGTCGAATGAACGGGATGTAATGGCGCATGACGTTACTGTATCCTGCCTCTGCTCGCAGCCTCAAGCCTGGACTCTTCACATCGCACTGTGGGGTATTTCGCTAAAGGCCCTGGAAGCAGGTTTTGAGAAAGGCCGCGGTTGCTTCCCAGGCTTCCGCCGTCGCATCGGCACGATAGCTCTCCACACGTTGCTCGTTGCAAAACGCATGGGGGGCATTGGGGTAGGTCCGGATCTCGACACGCTTTTTATATTCCGTCGCAGCGGCACGTAACCGATCGACATGCGAAGCCGGCGCCCACTGATCCAGCCCGGCTTGGTGATAGAGCAAGGGAGGATACAAGCTGCTGATCTCTGTTTCCAGTTGCGGCACTCGCCCGTAATAGGAGACTGCGGCTCGAAGCCGTTTCCGTTGACAGGCAAACCGGATCGCGTAGGATCCGCCCATGCCATAGCCGACGACGCCATGGATATTTTGCTTGATGTGGTCGCGCGTATTGAGAAACTCACAGCAGGAATTGATGTCTTGGAGAACGAGCGTCTCATTCAGCTTGCCCATCAGGGCATCGGCCACTTCTGCATTGGCCGTCACCATGCCGCCTAGCCGCCCATATAGGTTTGGGATGATGACGCCATAACCTTCACACGCCAATCTGGCACCGAGATCTTTGATTTGTGCGGTCAGACCCCATTCTTCGTGCAGGAGAACAAGCCCGGGGTAGAGTCCTTTGGGCTGAGGCCAAAACTGGACGCATTCCACATGGACGTGTTTCGAGACGCGTGTCTGGATATAGGGATCGACGGCGGCATCTGTCAGCGTAGGAATGGCGACGCCGCTTGGAAAGCGTGCCGTGCCGGTACCGATTTGATCTAACGTAAATGGGGCGATGGTGGATATCATTGCGGCAATCTCTTTTCCGTCAAGGCCATCTGAGTGTTGTCATCTTGAGACGGGATTCATGCGATGCGCGCGTACTATAGGGACCAGGTTGTCGGGTTGTCAATCTTGCGGCAAGGGGTGAGTGGTAGTTGACCCTGCTTGTGCGGCGGACTACAGTTTTCACATCGATAGGGTTTGGAGGGAGGCGATGTCACTGAAAATCGGTCTGATTGGTGTCGGTCGGCATGGCAGCCGGTACATCCATCACCTGCTCCATGATCTGCCAGAAGCGAGCCTCGTCGCGCTCGGTCGAAAACGAATCGGAGAGGGGCTACCGTCACTCTCGACGAAAGACATTCCTATCTATGGGGACTATCGCGATTTGATCGCCGACCCACGGGTAGAAGCTATCGTTGTGGTGACCCCTCCGTCGCTTTCATCTGAGATCTGTCTCCAGGCTGTGAAGGCGGGGAAGCCGATTCTTATCGAAAAGCCGTTAGCGCCGACAGGTCATGAAGCTGGGGCGATGGTGAGGGCAGCAGAAGAGGCAGGTGTAATGCTCATGACCGCACAGACCATGCGTTTCGACTCAACGATTCTGTTGCTGAAAGATCACTTGCCGGAGCTCGGTCGGCTCCGGTACGCCACCTTCACCAGCCGGATTGAAACGAAAGCCAGCGCTCAGGTTCAGGCATTGATACCAGGTCAACGCGGGGCGCTCTTGGAATTCGGGGTTCACCTGTTGGATTTGGTGCCCTTTCTCACCGGCGAGACAGTGGTCAATGTCCGGTGCGAATTGGACCAGCTCCCGACCATTGGACCAGAGACGATGGCGATCGTGCAGGCTCAGACGACGAGCGGTCTACGATGCGTCATGGACATTGCACGAGTGTCAGTAGGGCGGGTGGCGAGAACGGAATGGGTGGGAACTCATGGGCAACTTGCCGCCGATTGGTGTCACCATCGAGTGACCGCGGTCATCGGTGACCGCGGCCCTCAGGAATGGGTGGTCCAACCGCAGCAGACGATTCTTGCCACGCTCCGGGCTTTCGTCCATGCCATTGAGACGAAGACCCCTCCGCCTATCACCGGGCATGATGGCTGGCGAGCCGTCGAGGTGGCCGACGCCTGCTACCGTTCGGCAGAACAAGACGGGGCCACCGTCACCGTCACCTTCGACGCCCGTGAAACGTAACTCGTGGGAGGGCGGAGCTAATAGCAAATGGCCTATAGCCAGGATTCAGACAACTACAACTCTGTGTTGAATCTATAGACCTGCTATAGGCCATACGCCATACGCTATATGCTCTTTTCTTTTAGGCATCGGCGACGATGTGCGTATCGGTTTCTTCTACTCCCTCGATTTGATGAATCTTTGTGATCACGACATCCGAGAGGGCTCGTTCATCCGTGACGCTGATGAATACAATGATGTCAGGCCGTCCGAAGCAGGAATGGGCTTGCTCGACGCCGGGAAGGCGTTTGAGTACCTGGAGCACATCTTTCGTTCGTCCTGCTTTGACCTTGATTAGGATATACGCTTTCGTGGCCATGGTGTCCTCCTGTTGCGGTTACTGTGCGCCGCCCGGCATTTCCCGCCGTCGTTGCGCAAAGACCTGGTGAATATGCTGCCCCCCTTGTTCGAAGGCGATACGTGCCTTTGCGACGAGCTCCATCAACCAACCGAAATCCTCCAGGCTCACGTTGAATTGACGAAAGCCTGGCGTTAACCGCTCACGCTGATCGCTCGCCATGACACTCCAGGCTCCATTGAGCGCCTCCAGTACCTCTGAAGTCCAGCCTGACGAACGGAATCGTAACAGGGTTTCGTCTGTAGCGGCTTTCTCTTGTGCCGCCAACGCCTGATTCAGAAACCCTTGCACATTCGGATCGGTGCTCTTCATGAACACCGATTGAAATTGAATGACCGCCTTGATGACTCGATTTGCCTCGGGAGTGCCTTCAGGTGGAAGGACATCGGCATCTTGCAGGATCGCGAGTACGGCCATCGAGGCGCCAATTGGTCCGGAGGCGGTGCCTGTTCGACCAGGCATTTGGGCTTGGACAGGACTACCAGCACCCATGATGATGGCACCAAGGAGCACATAGATAGGGAGGGAACCAGGCAATATGATCTGTGAAGTACGTTTCGATAGGTACGACCACAGGGAGTGGGAGGGCACTGACATAGGAGGGATTATACAGAAGGGGAGGAGGGGGTACTAGCAGGATGCTGAAAAAGTCCGCCAGCAGCATTCTCGCATTGTTCAGACCCTCAACGGGGACCCGGCCGCCTCACCACTCGGCGGCGCGCACAGGCGTGGTGCTTCTTATTCGTCGCACCGTGCGCCCCGAGGGTACGTTGAGGGTCTTCACTCGCTGCGGCCTTGCTGAACGGACTTTTTGAGCATCCTGCGACAGTGTTCTCTTCATTGTGTTACACAAACGGACCCTCGAAGTTCTCGCGTGAGAACATATTTATTGCAGCCTACTGGAGTCCAAGTCGACGTCATTGCTGTAACCATAGTAGTCGAAATGGAACCATATTCCGTGGCCACTTGTTGTTTCGATTGAAACAGAGGGAGAGGGTTTCTATAATCCATCAGCCTTCCGTCTTGCACCGGAGTGATCCATGCTTGCTAAGGTTCTGAGTGCGGCGCTCGTCGGGATCGATGCGCATCTGATCGATGTGGAAGTCGATATTGCCGGAGGGCTTCCACAATTCTCGGTCGTTGGTCTTCCAGATGCCACGGTCAGAGAGAGCCGTGATCGGGTTCGCTCCGCGCTCAAGAATACGGGCTTTCATTTTCCTGCTAAGAAAATCACCGTCAATCTCGCTCCTGCCGGCATCAAGAAGGAAGGGTCCGGGCTCGACTTGGCGATTGCCATTGGGATTCTTGTCGCGGAAGAGGTTATTCCGGCTGAGCATGTACGAGGCTGCGTCTGTGTCGGTGAGCTCTCGCTGGATGGACAGATCAAGGCCATTACCGGTGCCTTATCCATTGGCATCGCCTGTCGGTTTGACCATCGTTTGCTCTTGCCGGCGGAGAATAGCCAAGAGGCCGCGATGGTCCAGGGCGTCATGGCCTATCCACTCCACACGCTCCCCGAGGCCGTGGCATTTCTCAATGGTACGGTTACGCTGACTCCGGCCCAGGTAGACCGGGACCGGTTCTTTGCCATGCGTCCTGCGGAGGATGACGACTATGGCGATGTAAAGGGGCAGGATCACGCCAAGCGTGCTCTGGAGATTGCTGCAGCTGGAGGCCACAATCTCTTGATGGTGGGGCCTCCCGGTTCCGGCAAGACCATGTTGGCCAAACGGCTCCCGACGATTCTTCCCCTCATGGAGCAGGAGGAAGCGATCGAGACGACTCGCGTCCATAGCATATCGGGACAATTGACGGCCGATCGTCCGCTGCTGACCGTCCGTCCCTTTCGCGCACCACACCATAGTATTTCCGATGCCGGACTTATCGGAGGCGGGACCGTTCCTAGGCCTGGAGAAGTATCGCTTGCCCATAATGGTGTGTTGTTTTTGGACGAATCGCCCGAGTTTCGACGTCCCGTCTTAGACGGATTACGACAACCTCTTGAAGACGGACATGTGACCTTGACCAGGGCCAGTGGCTCGCTCCGCTACCCAGCCCACTTCATGTTGATCGCGGCGATGAATCCCTGTCCTTGCGGTTATTATGGGGATCGCACGCGGGAATGTGTCTGCAGCCCGCAGCAAATCCGCCGCTATCGAGCCAAATTATCGGGGCCTCTCCAAGACCGTATCGACATGCATATCGAGGTTCCCCCGGTCTCCGTGCGCGATCTGCACGAGCAGGGCCCTATCCCCGAAAGTTCCGCCACGATTCGATCGCGCGTCCTGGCGGCACGTGATCGGCAGCTCCACCGGTATCGTCAGGATGGGATTCACACAAATGCCCAGTTGAAGCCGCGGCTCCTGAAGCGGTATTGTGGCCTGGCGGCTCCGGCTCAGGAGCTTCTGGAGCAGGCACTGACGAAGCTCGGATTGTCCGCTCGAGCCCATGGGCGCATCGTGCGTGTGGCGAGGACCATTGCCGATCTCGCGGGTTCTGATACGATTGAGCCTATGCATCTGGCCGAGGCGATTCAATATCGCAGTCTTGACCGTCGAATGGATTTTTGAGGTGTAGATGGTATCGACCCTGAAAGTGTTTCTCTGGTGGTTTGTGGTCGGCTCGACCATGGCGCTCGCCGTGATTCTCCTGCAAGGCGGCATTAGGGAGGTCATGCAGGCGCAGGGATCGGTCTGGGAGCTGAAGTTAGTCGAGCTGCTAACGACCATCATGGGAGGAGGACTGCTCGGTGGATGTCTCGCCTTGATTCTGGATCGTATTAAAAAGTCATAACCGATTCTTACTCACATTGAAGTGAAATGAGGCCAGAGATGGACGTGGAAGTAGGTTCGAACCTGTATCGCAACACCGACGGCACGATTGAAGTCGAGGGGATCCCGCAGATTCAGATCGCCTTGAAACCGGCCACTGGTGCATTACTCGTGAATTTTGCGTTGTTCGATGCGAACGGGAAAGTGACGGCGAAGCTCAACGATAGCACCTTGATGATCAATGAGAAACGAGCTTACGAAGTGAGCAGGACCCCGAAGAGTTTGCTGCTTACACATCTGGCCTCGGAAGCCGTTATCCTCAAGATGGAGCTCAAGACGCCGGACCTGGTGGCCTTCACAAAGGGGTCATTCCATACGATTAAAGGCCACCTGTTCGAAGTCTCTCCCACCGAATGGAAAATCGACAAGCTTCGCGCTACCGGCACAACGCAAGATGTGAAGGGCGGATCCGTCGTCCTCGGCTGAGACGCAGGACGACGGACCCTCTCTTAGGCTGTAACCGTCGGCACGATCACGATGTGCTGGTCTTTCAGGTCGACGGTCGCCGTATCTCCATCGCGCAACTCGCCCTTGATCAATTGACGCGCCATCGGCGTTTCCAATTCCTGTTGAATCAAGCGCTTCAAAGGCCTCGCTCCATAGATCGGATCGTAACCCCGCTCACCCAAATGTCGTAACGCGGCCGGTGTGATGGTCAGAGTGATTCGCCGTTCCGCCAAACGAGCCCGTAACCGCTCAAGCTGAATCTCCGCGATCTTCGCCAGTTGCTCCGTTTCCAGTGGATGAAATACCACCGTCTCGTCGACGCGGTTCAAGAATTCAGGACGGAAATGCTCTCGGAGCTCCACCATCACGAGGGAGCAGACCTCGTCATAGGACGCGCGCCGTTGCTGTGCCTCAAGGATCTGCGGGCTGCCGATGTTCGACGTCATGATCAAGACCGTGTTCTTGAAATCGACAGTCCGGCCCTGAGAGTCGGTCAATCGTCCGTCGTCCAAGACTTGAAGCAGGACATTGAAGACGTCGTGATGGGCCTTTTCGATCTCATCGAACAGGATGACGGAGAAGGGATGTCGCCGAACCGCTTCCGTCAGTTGGCCTCCTTCTTCATAGCCGATATAACCAGGCGGGGCTCCGATCAGACGGGCCACCGTATGTTTCTCCATGTACTCGGACATGTCGATCCGAATCAGGTTGGCGTCGTCATCGAAGAGCGTCGCGGCGAGCGCTCGGGCCAACTCGGTCTTTCCAACCCCGGTCGGACCGAGAAAAAGAAATGAACCGATGGGTCGGTTCGGGTCTTTGATGCCGGAGCGCGCGCGGAGAACCGCATCGGCTACCGCTTCCACTGCCTCATTCTGGCCGACCACACGTTGATGCAGTAGTTCTCCCAGCTTGAGGAGCTTTTCCGTTTCGCCTTCGACCAGCCGGGAGACGGGGATTCCCGTCCAACGGCTCACGATGGCCGCGATGTCGTCTTCATCCACCTCTTCTTTGAGCAACCGGCTTTCGCCCTGTTTCTGGCCGAGCTGTTCCTGTTCCAACGCCAGTTCTCGCTCAAGGCGCGGCAACTCTCCGTAGCGCAGCTCCGCCACACGATTCAGATCGTATGCCCGTTCGGCACGCTCCATCGATTGCTTGACCTCTTCCATGGCCTCTCGCATTTTGCGCAGACGGGCCACCGAGGCTTTCTCCGAGTCCCAGCGCGTTCTGAGCGCCTGTCGCTCTTCTTGTTTCTCGCCCAGTTCCAGCTCCAGCGTCGCCAACCGCGCCTGGCTGGCTTGATCCTGCTCTTTCCGCAAGCCCTCCCGCTCGATCTCCAACTGCATCACCTTACGGGAGACTTCATCGAGTTCCGCCGGTAAACTATCGATTTCCGTCCGCAAGCAGGCTGCCGATTCATCGACCAGATCGATGGCTTTGTCGGGAAGAAACCGATCGGCGATATAGCGATTCGACAGTTTTGCCGCAGCGACCAGCGCGGCGTCTTTGATGCGCACCCCATGGTGCACTTCGTAACGTTCTTTTAGCCCTCGTAGAATCGAGATGGTGTCTTCCACCGTCGGTTGATCGACCAGCACCGTCTGGAAGCGCCGTTCCAACGCGGCATCTTTCTCGATATGTTTCCGGTATTCATCCAACGTCGTCGCGCCGATCAAATGTAATTCGCCGCGAGCCAGCATGGGCTTGAGCAGGTTGGCTGCATCCATCGCCCCTTCCGCTGCGCCCGCTCCCACGACCGTATGCAGCTCATCGATGAAGAGCAGAATTTGCCCTTCCGATGTCTGCACCTCCTTGAGGACGGCTTTTAATCGTTCTTCGAATTCGCCGCGAAACTTCGCGCCGGCGACTAACGATCCCATGTCGAGGGTGATGACGCGCTTGTTCTTCAGACCTTCAGGCACGTCCCCTTTGATAATGCGAGAGGCCAGTCCTTCGACAATCGCCGTCTTTCCGACGCCCGGTTCGCCGATGAGCACGGGATTGTTCTTGGTTCGCCGGGAGAGAATCTGCACGACTCGCCGAATTTCTTCATCGCGCCCGATGACGGGGTCCAATTTTCCTTGTCCTGCCAACCGGGTCAGGTCGCGACCATATTTTTCCAACGCCTGGTAGGTGCCTTCCGGATCCTGGCTCGTCACACGTTGCGATCCTCGTACTTGTTGAAGCGCTCCCAACAACCGTTCCTTCGTCAGTCCCAGCTTTTTGAACACGCCTCCTTCTTGGACCATGGCGAGGATGACATGCTCGACACTGACATAGTCGTCTTTCAATGCTCGTTGTTCGTCTTCGGCTTTGCTCAACACCTGGCTGAGCCGCGATGCGACATGAAGTTGTCCGGGCGCTGCCCCGGCACCCTGCACTTGCGGCAACTTGGCGAGTGCCTGCTCGACTGTCTGGCGAACGGAGGGCACCGATAATCCTGCCTGTTCGAGGAGGGAGGAGGCGAGACCGCCTTCCTGCTCTATGAGCGCAAGGAGGAGATGCTCCACATCGATTCCTTGATGACTTCGCCGTGCGGCATGGGACGATGCGGCTTGGAGGGCCTCTTGTAATTTGATCGTCATGCGGTTCATGTCCATTGGATCACTCCTCTTCGCACATCGGTGTGTACTGCTCCCATTCACATAATCATAGGATAGGGGAAGTCAACGGCCCAGGAAGGGGCACGCCGCGGCTTGACCCGAGAAGTTCGCACAGACTATTGTCTCTCATGTCGCGCATTGTAGCTGAAACCATAGATCTCTATCGGAGCGCCTTCCGCAAAACCGGAGAGTCGCTCACCCGCGGATGGATGACGATGGTGGCGGTGGTTGGATTTGGACTGCTGCTGGTTCTCGCCAGCCAAATTGCCTCGCCCCTTGGCATGATCGGCGGCTTTTTGCTTGGCGCGGTGAACGCCCTGTTGGTCGGCGCCACCCTGAGCCTGGTCGAGCAATCGATTACCCATACACGCGTGCTCACCCTCCACGACATTGTTGACAGCATCGGTCACTACTTTGGGGATGTGATCGGCATCGGGTTTGTGCTCTGGTTGCCGCTCATGGCGCTCGACATGAGCCTGCAGACGAACCCCTATGGGCAACTCCTATCGTACGCCGTCCTCCTGCTCATATTTTTACTGCTGAACCCGGCACCGGAAATTGTCTATCAAGTGCGGCATGATTCTCCGCTCGACGTATTCAAGACCTCGTATGAGTTTGTTCTGGAGAATTGGATTGAGTGGTTTCTTCCATTTGCCCTGATCCTCATCCCGATCGTCCTCTCGCCCATGGGCCTGCAATCGTTTTTCTCCCTCTCCAGTCGAGTGGGGAGAGGGGCGGGTTTGGATTTTTTCCAACTCCTTGTGCTGCCGTTCACGATTCTCGGCAGTTGGCTGGACTATGTGGGAATCCCTTCGTCGATCAGCTGGTATCTTGGCCTGCTCCTTACCCCGCCGCTTGCCGTCGCCATGTTATTGTTTCGTGGCCATCTCTTTGCATCACTCCATGGCGTGTCGCGACGCCAGCGCCGATTTGCCTCGCCTTTCAAGTAGGGACGAGCGGTGTGGTAGGATATTTCAGCTTCCACCACTCCTGATTCAGACGCTGCTCAGCCATTCCTGGCTCCATTGCCCTCGCCAGGGTAAATGACACCGCAAGAATTTGTTTGCCTGATCCCTTGAGTGGCATGGGAAAATAGTGTATGGAAATACCTACAGTCTCTACAGTTATCCTCGCATCTCAAAGCCGGGAAAGAGCGTCGCTCGTGCGTTTATCTATATTTTGGCGAATCGTGCTTACGTCACTTGTCATCATTGTGATGATGGCAGGCGTAAATTTATACGCCCTGTTTCAGTTGCGCCAGCTGACGGCATTGAGTGCCAATATGGCGGCACATCATTACCCGGCGATCGAGTCGGCCAAACGTCTGCTCACCGTGCTCTATGCCCAGCTCAATAGCGAGAAGAAGTATTTGGCTGTACGCGATGCGACGTTCTTGCAGCATTTTGATGAAGAGGTCGACGAGTTCCATCGGGGAATCCAGGTCCTTGAAACCCAGGAATTGACGCCGCAAGGCCTGCAGTTGCTGAAGGAGGTTAAGCACCTTCAGCAAGAACGGCTCACGATCTTTCATACGGAGTTAGAATCGCACCACGTCCAGGGGTCTTCTGCGACCTTACCAGTCGACTATGAGCGGCGTCGCGACGCCTTGATGGATCGCATGAGCGCGACACTTCAACAGTTTATCGATCTGCACGAAACGGGTATCAGTGTCGGGGTTAGCCGGTCGCGGGAGAGTTCGGCGCAAGCAGAAGCCGTCACGGAGCAGCTGGTGCTGCTGGCGCTCGTGTTCGGGATTGCGCTCGCCGGCTTTGCCAGCTACACGGTGCTTCGCCCGCTCCGTCAATTGCAGAACCATATCAAACAAATCGGGCAGGGGGATTTTCGCACGTCGCTCAACATTCGAGCCCCCAGCGAGTTGCGAGACCTCGTCGATGCAGTGAATTGGATGGGAACCAAACTGCAAGAGCTCGACGATATGAAGGGGGAGTTTCTCGCCCACGTCTCCCATGAATTGCGCACGCCGATGGCTTCTATCCAGGAAGGCACCCATTTGCTCTTGGATGAAATTCCCGGTCCCTTGACGCAAGAGCAGCGCACAACCTTGCGTATCATGGCCGACAGCAGCCGAAGGCTCATTACCCTCATCTCGACGATCCTCGATCTCTCCAAGATGGATGCCGGGATGATGGAGTATCGAATCGTCCCTACGGATCTCAAACGCATCACGGATATCTCGGTCAATAAAGTCCGGCTGCTGGCCGATGCCAAACATGTGCAGCTGTTGGTCGAAGGGCCAGTACAGCGTGTGTGGGTCAAGGCCGATGCCCTTCGCATCGAGCAGGTGCTGGATAATTTGCTCTCAAACGCCTTGAAGTTCAGCTCGGAAGGGGGCATTGTAAAGGTGTTGATGAAGCCTGACCCGAAAGCGGGAGTGCTGGAAGTGAGTGTGTCCGATGGCGGACCAGGCATTCAGGCCGAAGACCTGCCCTATATTTTCGAACGCTTCTATCAAGGACGTACCAAGGCCAAACATGCAACGCCGGGGAGCGGTCTCGGGCTGGCACTGGCCAAAAAAGTGGTTGAAGCACACGGAGGACGAATTTGGATCGAAAGCGAAGCCAAGAAGGGGACGACCGTACGGTTTATTCTTCGGGCTGCAAAACCGGAAGGGTCGGCATGAAGGCGCTCCAGCACGGATTCATGGCAGCGATCCTGTCCTGTCTCTTCGTCACGGGATGTTCGACATGGCCTGCGCCCCCGCCCATGTCGCAGCCCTATTTCCTCGTCGATGCGGGAGAGGCGAAATCCCTCCATGCGCTGGCGAAAAAGCAGGATGCGCTCGCCCCGAAATGCGCCGAGCACAACTCCTGTGATCACGTCTACTTTTTGCGGGCTCTCCTGGGGCTTTACGAAAGTCGAGAGAGCGCCATCAGGAACTTTGAGAAAGTGATCGCCGCCGCGCCCAAGAGCAGCCTGGCCTCTTCCAGTAAGGTCTGGCTGCAACTGCTTCAGCATCGTGCCGTTCCCGTTGAGCAATCCTGGATGCAATCGGTCATGGCGGCACCGGCCATTTCAGAGAATCAGGTGATCCTGGCCCAGGCGTCAGATCGTCTGGTGCGAGACTTGCTTGATAGAGAGTTGACCGTCCAGCAATTGCGGGCCATGAAGGATGCCGATGCCCAAACGTTGGACAGTCTCCAGCGAGAGTTAGCCGAACGCGAACGGAAGTTGGACGCCGTGAGCGGCAAACGGGACAGCACAAAGGGTTCGGCTGAAACCGGCATTCTGTCATCATTACAAAAGCAATTGACGGATCGAGATAAGAAAATAGATGAATTGACGAGCCAGTTGGAGGCGCTGAAGCGTATCGACCAGGAAATGCGGGATAAAGTTCGTCCGATTCGTCCCCCATCGACTGGCACATCGCCTCCGACTATGCCTGAACAGACGATACCGTAGAAGGAATGTCATGGAAAAAGAGCATATTCTCGTAGTCGACGACGAAGAGGGCCTCCTGCATCTCGTGAAGATGCGGTTGACCGCCATGGGTTTTGCCGTGACCGGCTGCACCAGCGGGCGTGACGCGATCACGGCAGCCAAGAATAACCGGTTCGACCTGGTTATTACCGACCTCCGCCTGGGTAACGAAGATGGCTTAGATGTGACGGAGGAATTGTTGCGCATGCAGCCTGGCCTTCCGGTCATCATCCTGACGGCCCATGGCAGCATTCCCAATGCCGTGGAGGCGATGCAGCGCGGGGCCTTTGGCTATCTCACCAAACCGTTCGATGACAAGGAACTCAAGGCCAAGATCGAAGAGGGGCTTTCGCCGCAACGGATGCGGGGAGAAATCCAACGCCTGAAGTCGCTCGTCAACGAATTGTATGGTATGGAAAACATCGTCGCACGGAGTCCTGCGATGCAGCGATTGCTCCAACAAGTGGTGCAGGTGGCAGACTCCGATGCCACCATTCTGCTCTTTGGAGAAACAGGGACAGGCAAAGAAGTCTTCGCCCGCGTGATCCATTCGAACAGCCGACGGAATAAAGGGCCTTTCATTGCGCTCAATTGCGCGGCCATTCCGGAAGCACTCTTCGAGTCTGAACTCTTTGGACATGTGCGTGGCGCCTTTACCAGCGCCCATGGCGCCAAGCGAGGCCTCTTTCAATGTGCCAACGGCGGGACGCTGTTTCTCGATGAGATCGGCGAGATGCCGCTGTCCATGCAGGTCAAACTCTTGCGGGCCGTGCAGGAACGGGAAGTCCGCGAAGTGGGTTCTGAAACGACGACGAAGATCGATGTGCGGATTATTGCCGCGACCAATAAAGACCTCGGCGAAGCGGTGAAGAATGGTTCCTTCAGGAACGATCTTTTTTATCGCATTTCCGTCGTCCCGTTGTTTATCCCGCCGCTGCGTGACCGACGGGACGATATTCCCTTGTTGGCCCAACATTTTCTGACCGCGAGCGCCAAACGAGCCAATAAAGATTTGCGCGGCTTTACACCGGCCGCGCTCAATCGGCTGCTCACGCATCCCTGGCCAGGCAATGTCCGTGAGCTGGAGAATGTCATTGAAAAGGCTTCCGTGATGACGCGCCAGGACATGATTACTCCGGACCTCCTGCCTTCGATGGGCACTTCACCGGACGCGCCGCTGAAGCCGTTGACCGAAGCCAAGGAAGAGTTCGAGAAGACCTATCTCAAGAACGTCCTGCAATTGACCGGCGGCAATATCTCCCGCGCCGCCCAATTTGCCGGTCGCTATCGGGCAGATTTCTACAAAATGCTGAAGAAATATGGCCTGCATCCCTCAACCACGAAGGCGAAGGCGGAAGCCGACCTTGAAGATCTGGAAGAGGCAGGCGATCTCACGGAAGCCGAACGTTAGGCCGGTATCCCACGAGCTGAACGATTCGACGGAATAGAACCATCCATGAGTCACCCAGCCATCGACAGCCCCGATGACCGCAGCTCAATTGTGAGTGGAATGTAGGGGATCTGTCAGGTGGAAAGGGGGCGAATCGTCAGCGGAAGTTGTGGAGCTGGCGAGAGGAATTGAACCCCCAACCTGCGGTTTACAAAAAGCTACAGAGCCATTTTCAGACCCTTCCGTACCCTCATCAGAAGCAACAGAATCACTAATAGATTGGCCTGGTTAGATGAGTTCACCACGTTGCGCACTGTTGCGTGGTGAATGAGTGAAAAAGGCGTTTACGGTTACATTTATGGTTACACTTGCGAAAGTGAATTTACGATGAAAACAGAGAACGATCAAGCGCTGAAAGGGAGGAATGTCGAGAGAGGAATAGCGGCCGATGCGCCAGCTGGCAATCGCCAGCGGCGCACGGTCGCCGGTCCGCCGGCGGCTCCTAAACTTGTCAGAAAGACATTTCTCGTCGATCACACGGAATCCAACTCAGACACACAGTCAGTAGGCGGTACGACGTGGTCAGTCAAGATTCACGACTTTGGGAAGCAGTGGATTGAGAGTTCATGGGGAAAGGTTAATCTGCAACCGGGCAAGCGAGGCTTCAAGGGCAAGTCACTGAACAAAGAACAGAACGAAAAGCGTGCACGCGCGCGGGCGACCGGCGAGATCAGAAGGAAATGCCTTTCAATCGGAGCAGACCATCTGGTCACGCTGACCTATCGCGATAATGTAGAGAACCGAGAGCGAGTCTTGACCGACCTAGAACGCTTACGGCGCATGCTCGCGCGCGGTGGCTACTCAATGCCCTATGTGGCGGTGTTGGAATGCCAGAAGCGCGGAGCGATCCACCCGCATTTGGCTGTTCGTGGATTTCAAGATATTCGTCTTCTGCGCCGCTGTTGGTACAAGATCGTTGGAAAAGCTCAGGGCCAAGTAAATGTGAAGGGGCCACGGCCTGGAACCTCCCCGGTCAAACTGGCCCGCTATCTCTCCAAGTACATCAGCAAAGACATCGACAGCCAGCCGCGAGAGTTTGAGGAGCACCGGTACTTCTGCTCGCTAGGGATCAGAGTGCCAACAGAACAGTTTCAGATTGTTCTGACTCGCAACGCGAGAGAAGCGGAATCGAAACTCTTCTTCCTCATGTTCAACGACACGTTACGTCGAGTTGGAGACTACTGCATGGTCAGGCATTGGATTGGAGGGGCGGGGACGTTTGGATGGATCTCAGGCTTCGAAGACCCGACGTGTCACTGGATCAGAAACACAGCAAGCCCTCCGCAAGATCCGGGGCAGGAGTTACATTCGTCGATGTGAAGGAAGTGGGTGCCAACCATCCCCTACTTTACAAACCATCCCTTGACATGTACGGCTATACCGTACACAATGGAATGATGAAGGGAATTACATGCGCCTTACCAAATTTCGCCATAAAGGGCTCCTGCAGCTCTACGCAGAGGACAACCCGAAAGGCGTCTCTGCTTCCCATCTGGATAAGGTGGGAAAGCTTCTGTTAGCCCTTGAAACCGCCCTCACCCTTGAACAGGTGGGACGCTTTCCGGGCTGGAAGCTTCACCCGCTGAAAGGTGACATGAAGGGCTATTGGAGTTTAACCGTGACTGGAAACTGGCGCATTGTGTTCCGCTATCACGAACCAACAAACACCGTCAGCGACATTGATTTAATCGACTACCACTGAAAGGAGACTGTACAATGACCATGAAGAACCCGCCCCATCCGGGCGACCTTATCAGAACCGAGATCATCGACGCTCTGGGCTTGAGCGTATCCAAAGCCGCAGACATTCTCAAAGTTCGCCGCGCGACCCTGTCGGATCTTCTCGCCGGCAAGGCGTCTCTCTCCCCTGAAATGGCCCTCCGCATTGAGAAAGCGTTCGGCCCTGACATGGACCACCTTCTTCGGATGCAGCTTGCGTACGATGTGGCACAGACCCGCAGCCATGCCAAGAAACTCAGCATCAAGCGTTATGTCGCCGCATAGGATCATTCGCTAAGTTTCGCTCAATAGCGCCGGTCCATCCGTGGATCGGCGTTTTTCATTTTTACTCTCGTCAACGAACACCTGTGATTTCTCCTGTCCCGATTATCAACCCGTAGAGTTCCCTAACTGGGTTAGATGATTGCAAATCGCCGGCGGCAACGCGGGCGCACCATTGTTGGGGGGGGTAAGGGGGTGTCGTGAGACTCCCCCCGTGGTTCACCTCTTTTCAGGGTAGAGATTGACTCGATCGTGATGTAGTACTAAAATATAAAAGTACTACAATAGCGATGGAGGTTCACATGTTGGAATCTACGATAACCCGGAAGGGGCAGGTGACGATTCCCAAGGCGATTCGTGACCGCTTGGGAGTAAAAGAAGGGGAGAAGGTTCTCTTTGTGATGCGAGGTGAGGAAGTGGTCTTGAAAGTTATCAAGGGGACGATTCTTGATCTCAGGGGCTCAGTTCAGCCGTCAGCGCACCCGGAAGATTTTGAAAAGATTCGTCAGTCTGTGAAGCAGGCTGTTGCCAAGAGGGTGGTCGGGCATGGCTAGTCTCTTCGTGGACACCAATGTGTTTCTCCGTTTTCTGACCAACGACGACCCGGCCAAAGCCAAGCGCGCCGAGACACTGTTTCGCGATGCGCTACGTGGCAAGATCAAATTAGCGACGAGTCTGCTGGTCATCGCCGAGATTGTTTGGACACTGGAATCCTTTTACAAATTAGAGAAACCGGATATTGCCGCGAAAGTTGAGAAGATTCTGAATACGCCCAACCTGGAGTGTCCAGAAGCCTCGCTTCTCTTTATGGCTCTCGATCTCTATGTTCATGCAAACATTGACTTCATAGACGCATACAACGCCTTCCACATGAAAGCGCAGGGACTCACAGAGATTCTCACCTATGATCGGAAGCACTTCGCCCGCATTCCGTGGGTCCAGATTGGGGATTTGTGATCACACGGCAGTGGGGCTTTTGAAGAGGAGCAGAACCTATCAAGTGGTCTAGCTCTCTGCCCCTGTCAGCGGACACACGGGCGCCCCATCAAAGGGGAACGGAGGTGTCGAAGCCTCTCCCCGCTCGCAGTCATCCTGAGAATCCTTTCTCGCCCTGCTCGGTAAACTCTATGAACCTGAGTGTCTCACCCATATTGATACGGAGGGCTTTCCAGAGCCCGTTGTCGATGTGTTTGAAGGCTTGTTAAAACATGCAGGAGTTCTCCAGAGAGAGCTCTACGGCGATTAGCACTGCCGCATACTCATTTCCCAGCGGGAAAGCACCCCGTTTATAGGCTTGACATCAGTACAATAGAAGTTCATTAATAGATTATAAATATTAAGAGAGCGCGAGGGTTCTGGCCCAGCGACCGCTCGGCAACCTGGTGATAGCCGCCAAGGTGCCAATGCCAGCCCGGATAGGGAACGATAGGGCTCACGAGCAACCAACGGCGTGAGACCCCTCAATTCGAGGGGTTTTTTATTTCTACCCTCATATCGTCCTCCGCTGGGTGCCAGAACCCTCCTTCTCATTCACACAAGGAGGTTGTAGTGCCCATCAAGAACTTGGCTCATCTGAGAATCAGCCGCGACACGACGGCGATCTTCACCTCAGAATCTGTTGCCGAAGGCCATCCCGATAAGGTTTGTGATTTTATCGCAGACTCGATCTTGGATGCCTATCTCACCGAGGACCCTTCCAGCCGAGTGGCCTGCGAGGTTCTCTGCAAGAGCGATCTCGTCGTGCTGGCGGGCGAGATTACCTCACTGGCCACCGTGGATCACGAGAAAATCGCCCGCCAAGCCATTCGAGCGATCGGCTATACAGATACCACTGAATCGTTCAACGCTGATCATATTCGTGTTCTGCAAATTATCTCCAAACAGTCACCAGAGATCGCGCAGGGAGTTACGAAAGACAAGGGTGAGCAAGGCGCGGGCGATCAAGGCATCATGTTTGGCTTCGCCACCGACGAGACACCGGAGTTGATGCCGTTGCCTATTTTGCTCGCCCACCGCTTGGCGCAAGGATTGGCTGATGATCGCCACGGAGGGACTGTGCCCTGGCTTTGCCCCGATGCCAAGACCCAAGTCTCGGTCCTCTATGAAGGCAACACGCCCACACGCGTGACGGACATCCTCGTCTCGACCCAGCACCGAGCGGAGGTCGGACAAGACACCATTCACGCCTATGTCGCACACCAGTTAATCCCTCGCATACTGGGCACCTGGCATCACCAGAGCATTCACGTCATGGTCAATCCCACAGGGAGCTTTGTACATGGCGGCCCATCGATCGACTGTGGAGTGACGGGGCGAAAGATCATTGTGGACACCTATGGGGGAGCTGGCCGGCACGGGGGAGGAGCCTTCAGTGGGAAAGATCCCTCGAAGGTCGACCGCAGCGGAGCCTACTTCTGCCGTTATGTGGCCCGTCAGGTGGTCCAAGAGGGCTTGGCGCGAAAAGCCGAAGTGCAAGTGGCGTATGCCATCGGCGTTGCACAACCAGTCTCAGTCAAGGTGGACACCTTCGGAACCGGGGATGACAATGTCGCGGCAGACTTCGTGAAAGGATTCGATTTCCGGCCTGGCGCCATCATTGAACGGTTTGACCTCAACCGACCGATTTATCGGCAGACGACGAACTACGGGCATTTTGGGAAATCTGAATTGCCGTGGGAGCAAAGATACGTCTAGTTCGATGAGACATCGCTGATACAGAACAGAAGACACGCACACGTGAGAATAGTTGGAAAGAATATTCATACGGAGGTAACAAATGGCCACATCAAAGCAGACTGTACAAAACTCAAAGGGATCTCCCGAACGGCATCGAAGAACGGATGCTAAGGCTCCAGCGCAGGGGAGAATCGCCGCGCAAACACAGCAACAAGTGGCCACACAAATAGAGGCGCTGGTTGAACAGTTGGAGCAGGCGCCTGAGTCGAACCTGGACCAGTGGTATGCAGAGAATTTCGGAAAGTTGACGCAGACCATGGATAGAGTGTTCCAACTGCTGGGGATGCCGACTGCTGATTGTGAGAGTCAGGCAGCAATTGCAAAGAAAGAGGAGTCGCTATGAGTTTCATTGAATACGGATCTCTATGCTGCCGCGAGTTGCCATGATGAGTTGGAACCAGGAAGCCAATATCCGTTGCCTGCTGAGCTACACATGTCCGCAACTCTGGAGCCGGCTTGCGGCTACCAACGCCCCAGATCGTCGCCACTGCAGGGAGTGCAATCGGGATGTGTATCTTGCTCACGATGAGGAGGCATTTTTTCAACACGCGGCACACGGACATTGCGTGGCCGTCCTGATCATGCCTGAACCCTCATCCCGTCAGGAAGGTCATCTCCTTGCTCTCCAAGCCGGACATGGAGATAGCTTCGACTTGTTGCATCGGGCCTTGTGTAAGGAAGGGGTGACCATGAAAGTGATTCGCATTAGGATCGGGCTTCTCCAACCGGACGCATTGAGGTTGCAGAACCGCCTTGATCACCGGTTGGGACGCGATGAGGCGGATTCGACTCCGCCCGACGACGATTGCCATTACTGGGCTGAGGCCATCGAGGATGGCGACAAGTTCTACTATCTGGTCAATGACACCATATTAGAAATCTCCGAATACGAGTTTGGCAAAGTGATTCTCAATCCGTACCTATACTACTTCTCCACGGCCTTGAGGTTGCACAACAGAATCAAGCGGGCCAAGCAAGCTATAGAGAGTTGGCCGTTGGAAAGGACGTGACGCTGCCATGCTTTACCAGCTTGAACGATAGGACTTAATGCACATAGGGAGAAAAGCATGAACCTTCAAGGCCTCGCTCAGCAGTATCGTGGGACAACACTGCCCAAGTTGGTTGAGAGCCAAATCAAATCACTAAACGAAGACGCATTGGTGCACGCTATACGCGGCACCTACGAGCATTTTCCAACAGAATTTCGCCTACAGGTTGATGCTTTTACGCTGGCCTATCCCGGTATCAACTGGGCTGGCCCCCACATCGCTAAAACGGACCTAGGCGATATCTTCAGTGACGCTATCCAAGCCATAAAGGATATGGCTACTCAAGCTGGCGTTTCACTGAATGACGAACAAGTATTCGACGTGTTCAATCTCATTGTTATGAGAGTGTCGTATTTCGCCAACTCTAATCCAGATTTTCGCAAAAGCTTGGGTATAAAGAAGGATTGGTTTTCATGACCTTTAACTAATCATTTGATGGGACTTAAACCATGCTGCACACCGTCGCGGAAGCAGAACAATTGATCATCGCCGAATGGCGCGCTTGGTCCAACCAACGCAGCACTTACTCTGTCTATGCTATGCAGATCTTTTTTGGCTGGCTGCAGCAGGACAAGTCGTATCTGCTTTCGTTCCGATGCAGCGGTGACAAATGGCAAAGGGTTCACGGGTGGCTTCAGAGCGATGAAGACATCCAATCGAAAATTCGGAATCCAAGAGCCTAACTTGTTGTTCCCGTAGACCGTTTCTCACGAATATGGAGGAGGAATAGTATGAGCTTTCTGAGTAGTTTTTTTCGGAATGAAAAAGGTAAGCAGGTCGATCTTGAAAAGCTTGCGGTGCAATTCGACCAAGCACAGGACAAATATCTAAAAATGCTGATCGATGGCTTGTCGGCTTCGGAAGTGGAAGAAAGAAGGGCATGGGCGCGGGTGATAGCTGACACGGTGGTGCCTGCTCTCGTTGATGATATCAATCTGGAAGCCAGATCTCGTTCGCATAAAACACTCAACGCTCTCATAGCGGAGTTACGCCACCCACAAAACGAGAGCGAAATGCGTGACTTGAAAAATGCTTGTTTCTTCGCTGTTAGGCGGATTTTAAAATCGACTGAAAAGCAAATCCCGACTGACCGTAACTTCGAAATGAAGGAGCACCTGACCAGGGCGTGGAATGACAAGCAGTTCCAGGCCAGGGTCGTGGAAAGGATGCAACGGTACGTCCCCTCGCTGCTCCCGGACTTGGCGACAAAAGCGTGTCTCGGGACGATCGCAAAACTGGTGTCCGCGATTACGTCCGGTTGGAGCCGGGAAGCGTGGGAGAAGAATGTCTGCGACATGCTCCAAAATTCACCGCCTATGAAGTTGTCGTCGGGAGAGTCGCTAACCATATGCAGGCTGGTCGAGAACGATCTGCGCCGGCTATTCGGTTGGCGGATCGAGATTCCAGACACATCTGAGCCAAACGACAATACGGTCTACATCAACGCGGGAACGGGCGGAATTCGCTGGCTACTTTCCAGGGGCAGCGACAAGCTGGTCGTTGTCGGCGCCATGATGACATCCCTGTTTTTGTCGTCGATGCAAAATGGATGGGTCGCGAAGGGCCTGCAGCCCACCGAAAATGGCTCCGGGATGATCGGATTAAACCTCAGGCCCTGTGAGATATCTGATCACGAAGCCCGCGATTTAGGCAGGATACTCAGGGCGGCGTGTAGCATTTCCACCGACAAGAGAATGCTACCGGTGTTCCATCAGGTCGAGACTCTACTCACCTTTTTCGAGGGGGGTAGGTTTCGAATCGATCGGGCACCGGATGCTGTCGCCCAACCACAGACGGAAGGTACTTTAGTTTGGAAAACATACTGAGCCATCTTCCCCCTGAGGCCCCACATATCGCTAACTTGCCCATACCTGCCATGGGAGAGATAATCTTAGTGGCCGCGCGGCGTCATCAAGCCAGGGCAGGAAACTGGCATCTCAACAATTCGGAGAATCCACTCTATGAGTCAGCAGAAGACGTGCCAAGTCATTTCCGTTGTAGGATTCGTACTAATAGGGATTCTCCTGTCCACTTCTCTTGCGTTGGCAGCCAAAGATGCTCGTCCATTTTGGACTGAGAAATCATCCTTCATCGAAGGAGAAGAGCTGTTCGTAGTGGGGGTGGCGTCAAGGGCACGGACGGTTGAAGAAGGCCGACGGCAGGCGTTTGAACAGGGCAAGGTTGAGCTGATGAATTTTGCACAGATCACCAGCCTCGAAGCTCAGGGGCTCGTGATTGAGACGCAAATGACCTTTGAGGAGCCGAACGCGGATGGCACCGTGACGGTGTATCGGCTCTTGCGAGTCCCCGCATCCAAGCTGGTGGGTATTCAAGGCCGTCTTAAAGCGCAGAGTCAAGCCCAGGAGCAGGCCATAGAGCAGTCACGGAAGGAACTGGCAGTCATCCAACAAGCACTTGGCGAGAAAGCCACAAAATTGGATCAGCAGCAACGGCAGGTCGAGCAGATGTTGCAGCAGATTAATGCGAAAATCCAGTCGATTAGCACGCCCACCAGTCGGTCAGCGCCAAGCAGGTCTTTGGTGGACCAATTCAAAGAGACAGATGCCAAGCTCGACGCGAGCGAACAAGAATTGAGTCGGCTCGCCCGGCAGATTCAGGAGCGAGTACAGTCTAGCTCTCAGAAGGCTTGTCGGCATATCACGCCTGGGATGACACCAACGGAGGTGACAAGACTCCTGGGGAGCCCGGATGGTCGTCAGAAGGATCCATTTACAGACTACTTGGACACTTGGGCATATGGGAAAAGCATTGTGCACTTTAGCAGGCAAGGCGTGGCCGGCTCCATTTCTGGATGTTGATCATAATGTTTGTTCGGCGACGGGCGAAACTGCACGAGCTGATCTAAGATGAACGGGCTTGCTTTACTTTATCTCGCTCCCATGCCTACGATTACGTTAGAAATGGGTGAGCCCAGACCGTCGAGCAAGTTCACCGCGATGGTAGGTGCGATCACGAGGAGACCAACCGCCAATACAAGCACTGTCCTGGCCATCCATCGGATTCTTCTGTCTCTTTGGTATCTTCGTGTTCTGCCAGCAGCTGCACGCCAAGAACTTCCGCGGTTCGAGTCAGGGCTTCGCTTTGGCGCTTAACATCTCGGCGTTTCTTGGCATGCTCACAGGTCTCGCGTATTTGGTCTCCTACGGTTGGCATGTTGTCTGGTGGGCACCTATCGTCATTTTTATCATTGGCATCTTGGCGTCTATGCTCGGATTTTTCGTCGAACAGATCGTTGGTTCAATGGCCCTTAGCATGAGTGCATTTGTTGGGTGGCCTATCTGTGCATATTTCATGTTCATCTACGTTCCAAATGGCACCTAACCCTTTCATGAAGGGGATAGCCACCTTGCGGGCTGGGGCCTGTTGTTTAGGCAAACGTTATGCCCTCAGCCACAGAACCTACGTTCTACTCTGTGATGGATGAAGTGTTTGGAAAACACTAACCAGTCAAACAACTGGGCCGTCAACAAAGCTGCGCTTTTTGTCGTCCGGTTATTTCACACGTTATAGATTTGCAGCGTTACTCACCACCCCTGGCCCGATAGTTCCAATACCACCCGCACACGCAAAGCTCCCTCTTGACAGATAATACCGCGAGTAATACTATATTCGCGCTAATACCACACGTATTCCAATGGAGGAGATAATGGGACCATCACGCACAGAGCTCATGCAGTTCAAGGTCACGCCCGAGGAGCGAAAGTTGATTGAGCAATGCGCCAAGAAGCAAAGCCTTTCAGTCTCCGAGTATGTACGGGCTGCCGTCATCATGGACATGATTCTGGAGGGTAACGTGGGAGCCATGAAGATTGCCGTCGACACCATTGGGCGCAAAGCAGTCCAGCTGCTCAGGAAACGTGCAGATCGATTGGCTGATTTGGGAGCAGAAGCTACAGATTCACAATAAGGGAGGGAGGTGATTTAGATGAGCGAACAAGTTAGTAAGCGGTTGTACAGCGTGAAGGAGGCCGGGAAATATCTCGGCAGAAGCCCCTGGGCGATACGTCACTTGATTTGGGAAGGGCATCTTCCGCAAGTCCGGCAGGGGCGACGCGTCATGGTCGATGTGGTGGACATGGATCGGTTCATCGAGAAACACAAAATGGAGGTTGGGGATGGGCATGATCTACCGCAGGAAGCAGAGAGAACCTGCATCGCGTAAGTTGACCGAGGTCGGCCCGTACTGGATCAAGTACTACATTGAAGGCCGGCCGATTCAGGAAAGTACAAAGACATTCGAGAGAGAAGAAGCCAAGAGGCTCCTCAAGGAGAGGGAAGGGGACGTTGCGAAAGGCCTGTATCGTGGACCAAAGGTTGAGCGAACCAAGTTCGAAGACCTCGCGGACCTAGTGAAGCAGGACTACCAGCTGAATAAACGAAAGACGCTGCGCCGCATCGGCGAATATCTGCTTCATCTCAAGCCGTTTTTCGGGAAGATGCGTGCGGTCAGAATCACGACCGAGCGAGTGAAAGCTTACATCGTCAAGCGTCAGAGTTCTGGAGCGGCCGACGGTACGATTAATCGCGAGCTTGGAAACCTCAAGAGAATGTTTAGGTTGGGGTTTGAGCAAACACCGCAGCTTGTGGCTCGGATTCCCCATATTCCACAGTTGAAAGAGCATAACATCCGATCAGGGTTCTTCGAACATGAAGATTTCCTTGCTCTCAGGGGCGTGTTACCCGATTACGCACAAGTCGCCGTCAGTCTTGCTTACTACAGCGGCATGAGGATGGGCGAAGTCTCCTCTCTTCAGTGGCGTCAGATTAACTGGACGGAAGGCAAACTCTTCCTTCAAGCGCAGGATACCAAGACCAATACGCCCCGCGTTCTCTATCTGACCGGTGATCTGTATCGGGTTCTTCAGACATGGAAAAGTCGCTGCGACCTGAAGTGGCCGGATTGTCCCTGGATCTGTCATCGAGGCGGGATTCGACTCCATACCCTCCTGCACTCGTGGAGAAAGGCTTGTGAGGCAGTGGGACTTGGACAGATGGAGAAGGATGCCACGAAAGGGCGGAAGGTCTGGAAGGGCAAGATCCCTCATGATTTCAGACGCACTGCCGTACGGAACATGGTACGCGCCGGAGTGCCTGAAAAGGTGGCGATGGCAATATCCGGTCATAAGACCAGGAGTGTCTTTGATCGGTACAACATCGTCAACGAGAAGGACCTCGAACAGGCTGCGCGGTCGCTGTCTGCCTATTTCGAGAAACAGACGGTTACAATCGCGGTTACACTGGCTGAGTTGAAGGGGGAGAGCAGAAGTGCTGTAAGCTGCAAAGGGGTTGATTTGTCAGCGGAATTTGTGGAGCTGGCGAGAGGAATTGAACCCCCAACCTGCGGTTTACAAAACCGCTGCTCTGCCATTGAGCTACGCCAGCCTGAAAATATCGGTCTGCCAACCTATCCCGACATTCGTGAGCGAAAACCTAACAACTGCGTGAGCCACTGTCAAGAGAACGCGTACTCGACGCGATCGAATGTTTTCGAATTCTTGACAGACTTTTCTCGTGACCAGGAGGCATGGGCCTAGTCTCGATCGCTAGCGACTCATGGCTGTGGAGACTTCTTCTCATTCCCTTCTTATCCCCAAGCGTTTTCCCCTCGCTTCAACAGCCCTTCCCAGAGCGCCCGCATCTCTTTGCTCGCTTTCGCGCGACGCTCTCGCTGACGTTCGACCATGCGCCCGGCAACGAATGCCGCCCTCACGCTGGCCGATTGCTTGAGGAAGGCCCTGACAAAGGCTTCGGCTTGAATGGCATCCTGATACATCCCTAAGACATCCTGGACGACTCGCGCTTTTTTGATAAAACGAGTAGCTGGTTTACCGACGACCGGCTCCGCCAGTTCCGCTGCATAGCGAGCCCGTTTAGTTTTGATCCTGATTTCGTGGATCATGGCACTGGTGGGTGACGCACCGACCAGGCGAAGCACCTTCCGCAGTTTCTTGAACGTGCCTGTGGCGAGGTCGTGCAAGGTCACGGCAGATTCGACAGCGGTGGGATTCACCGTTGCGTCCTGGAGCCGCCTGATGAGGTCGAGATATCGTGCGCCCTGTAACTCCCGCAGCAGGACGTCGTGGGCATGGTTTCTCTGGACTTTCAGGTGGGCGATGAAGGGTGCCAGCGGTCGGCGGTCTCCCGCATCGAGTGCCGTACTTTCTTCCCGGAAATAGGCGAGTTGGACATCGAGATCGCGAGCCGGTCCCAATAGTTGGCCGAGCCAGCGCAGCTCATCGTGCAACGAGTCGGCCCATACAGGAAGGAGTAGGGGCCTGGCGGTGCGCAGGACAACGCGCAACTGTCTCGTGGCCACGCGCATTTGGTGCAGGCTTTCGGCTTCCCTTCCGAGTCTGGCGCCTGGGTCATGCGCCAGCAGCCATCGGAGATGACGTGCAAGGATCCACTTCACATGATCGATCACCGGCGCATCAGGCGCCGGAGGCGGTTCAGGTTTTGGCGCAGGCAGGGAGAGTGCGCGAAAGAGCTTGGGGCGCCCGTCATGATCGTGGGCTCCCGCTCGACGAAGCTGCCGTTCGAGGTCGAGTAGCATCGCGTCTGTCCCATTTACTTGTTCGATTTCGAGTTCTCGAAAACGATCAAGCACGACTCCATCCTTCACGACCGACACCTGGTCGATCGTGACCGCTGCGATATCGATCTTGTCTATGCGCACGCGGACGCCGGCGCGCCAGACCCGTAGTGTTGCGACCGGCAGCAGCTCTCGTTGTCTCAAATGGAGAAAGAGCAGATCGCGGAAGGTGGCCGGTGGAATGGATTGGCGATCGACCAGCTCGATTTCTTGCCGGTCTTTCATCAGAGGGAGTTTCAATTGCCAGGCCTGTTTTCCTCGCACGATGCGATGGCGGAGGGTGATCCCCGCATGGGCCAGGTCGTACTGGGAGGTGTCGTAGTAGGTCGAGGTCAGTAGGTGTCGCGGCAGCGGGATACCGGGAAGAGTGGGCAGGCGGAAACCAGGATCGATGGCCAGCTTGATCTCACGCTCGACTTTCGAGGACAGGGCACCGGAAGGACGGCGAACCGGGGGACGGCTGTCGGATCGAGTCATGCTGGTTTCCTCACCGCAGGCGCTACAGCGCCGAGTATCCTCGCCCGAAGGATGGGAACGCAATCGCTAAAACGTGCTGGGCCTGTGGTGGAACTCGTGCCGTGAAAGTGGAGCCGGGTGGGGACGTAATGTACCCGCGTTCATGGTTCGTTAAAAGTGGTACGCGACCCCCGCGACGAGGTGAAAGATGCTGTACATGCCGCTCAGGCCGAGGGTCGGATCGAAGTTGCCGACATTGGCAATATTGTACTTTCCTTCCGCGAACAGCCCCCACTCGTCTGTAACGCGAACTTTGGTTCCCGCGAGCAGATTAAGGCCGGGACGGAACTGACGGCCTTGGATACTCCCATTTGAGGAGGAAAAATAGAAGGCTCCGGCTCCGACGCCGGCGTAGGGCTGGAAGAATTGTCCCGGATAACGGGCAATGAGGTTGAAGGCCACCGTTGTGACGCGCAGGGACGACTCCTGTAAGGTCAGGCTCGATCTATTGAGCACAGATGCCGGGCAGTTCGGCTGGGGATTGATGATATTTTGAGGCGGGCATTGGTTCGCGGCTGCGGGAGTGTTGGGTTGATACTGAATATCTTGGGTGGTCGTGAGTGTTTGGGACTTGATCTTCGGGTTTGTGGTGAAGGCCTCCAGTTCGACGCCGAGCCAGGAGAGTTTCTCCTCGGTAAAAAAGTATCCGACCTTTCCTCCAAAGATGACAGAATTTTTGAGCGAGATATCCGATGTCTTGAACGTTTGGGTCAGCGTGCCGCGACCATTACTATTGAGCGGTTCATTGGCTTGCGGAAATTGTTGCTCTGCGAGCCGTTGTCCCCTGAGCGGCATGGTGGCGTCGGTGATCGAGCCCGACGTGCTGAGCCCTCCATATCCTCCGGCATACCATTCCGCCTGCGCAATGGAGTGGGTGCCCGTGATTGCGACACCTAACAGCAGTACCCTGATCATTGCTCGCCATTGCACCGATCTCAAAGCCAGCCTCCTCTCGTCCTGTTTCGTATGGATCCTGTGACGAAGCCAGGATGGAGAGAGACGATAACGACCCAGTTACGCCTCGATTAACTTCCGGTTACATTCGGGCGAGACAACCGTTGCCGGTATGGTCCAGACATGGATGGTGAGCGAGACGGACTGGCCTAGCGGAGATCGTAGGTGAGCGTCGCGTTTTGCGCGGAACGGATCAAGTCGACTTTCACGGTGCGTTCGTTCACGACCTGCTGAAACGAACTCAGCAACCATCCAGGATCGCGAATCTCGACTCCGTTGATGCGTTGAATTACATCGCCGTATAGAAAACCCGCTTTCTCGAAGAAGCTGGCCGGGGCAACGAAGTCGAGGCGAAACCCGTTCAGAGTCCCGTTCGTAATGTGCGGCACTGCGTGGGCCTGCATCATCAGCTTGGTGGGGTCGCTGACGGCCTCCAGCACTTCCCGGCGATCCAATGTGCGTTTCAGCAGCGGAACGAAGGCCTGTTGTGATGAGGTCATGGCAACGGGCACCGGCCGGGCCTGATCCTGTTGCAGCACGGCCGGTTCGAGTAGTTCTTCCTGGTCATCGAGGCGAATCACAACACCGTCGCGTCGGATCGCATGGATCTCACCGAGATCGGGGATGGTGTCGTGGAGATGGAATAAACCCTGCCGCTTCGAGGCGATATCCTCGATCACGGCAGCTCCGCCCTCCCGGTCGCTCACAATGGTGCCAAGCAAGCGGAGCTTCTTGGCAATGTCGAGCGGAGGCTTCGGGAGTGCGGCCGGTGCGCCGTTAGCTGAGAGGACGGACGGTTGTGTCGGAAGCGGAAACAAGCTGCTGGCCCTGATCTGCTCGACAAGCTGAATCGAGGATTCAGTGCGTGGGGAACCCGGCTCGGTCGTCACAGTCTTGTCCGAGCCGGACCCGGGCATCGCGGTGAGCTCATGCTCGACAAACGCGTTGATCGAGTGCGCAAGGAGCAGTGTGGCTGCGAGGAGATACAGCACGATGACGAGACGCCGGATGTGAGTCGATTTCATGAGGCGATGTGTCCTTGGTCTTTCTGAAGTCGAAGAGAGCCTATGCCGAGCGACGGCCAATGGCAATGGGGGAAAGGCCTGTTTGCCAGAAGTTAACAGCGCCACAAGTTGTCAGTAACCCCGCCGTAACAATTGAACGATACTTCTTTACGCGTAGCATGCAGCAAATGGACTGCCGGGCTGTCCCTGTCCTGCAGGAGCCCAGACGAAGAGCAGACAGGCCGACAACAGGGGCTCGGTTACCAGAGGAAATGATGAGGCATGGCGAGACGGTTCGGAGGTGTCATTGTGGCATTGGGACTCATGATGGGCGGCGGAATGGCAGACGCGTGGGCTGTTGCCGATGTCTCCGTTCGACCGGTCCTGCCGGATCGGCCGACCCTTCCAGGCCCGGTCCGGCCGACATCGCGTGCTGAGTCGGCTGCAAAGAGCACTGGCTCCAACGGGGCAACTTCGGCTGAGCCGTCTCTTCCCACATCGAATCAAGTCGAACCGGTCGGGTTTTCCATTCTTGAATTTGTGGTAGACGGCAGCACGCTCCTCTCCCGCGAGAAGATCGATGAGGTCCTGAACAAGTATAAGGGACCGGGGAAGACGATCAAGGATATCGACCGGGCGAGGGTCGAACTGGAAAAATCCTATCAGCAGTTGGGATATCCGACGATCCTCGTCGTCGTGCCGGAACAATCGGTCGAACAGGGCTCCGTGCGGCTCGATGTCGTCGAAGGCCATCTCTTGGGCGTGACGGTGACCGGCAACCGCTATTTCTCCCGGTACAACATTCTCGGGAAACTGCCCTCGGTACAGATCGGCGCGCTGCTCTATGAGCCGGATTTCGTGAAACAACTGGATGCCGTCAACGCCAATCCCGACCTCAAGATCGCGCCGGTGCTGAAGCCCGGTAGTGAGCAGGGCACAGTGGACTTGGAATTGAAGGCGAAAGACCGGCTGCCGCTCCATGCGAAGATGACGGGCGATAACAAAGGCCCGTTCACCACGCCGGCTGCCCGTATGACCTGGGAAGCGCAATACGGCAATCTCTGGGGACAGGACCATATCCTGACGCTGCAGACGACGCAGACGCCGACAAATTGGGGAGCGGTGCAGGCCTACGGCTTCAGCTATGTCGCGCCGCTCACCTGGCCCGACCATTTGCTGGCGGTGTATGCCTCGAAGGTGAGTAGCAACTCGACTCTGGCCGGAACCTCGTTGCCCATCAGCGGGGGAGGCGACATCGCCGTGGCAGGAAATGCGACGGTGGGCGGCTTTCGCTATCTCTTTCCGATTTTCAAAGGCGGCAAGGCCGGGCATCAGCTCTCGATCGGCGCCGACTTCAAACGGCTGGAGAAAACGGAAGCCACCTTTCCCGGAGATCTAGGCACCGCGATCGTGTTGAGCCCCATCCAATATCTGCCGGTTTCGGCCGGTTACACGGGAACCTATCCCGACTCGTACGGGATGACGACCTTCACCACGACCCTGACCGGCTACGTCGCCGGACTCATTCCTGGCGGAGGCAAGAAAGACTTTCAAGGAGACCCGAACAATCCCGACGAATTCCCCGGGAACCGTGCCGGTTCGACCGGCACATTCGGAGTGGTGAAGAGCGGCATCAGCCGTATGCAGCCCTTGCCGAACGAGTTTCTGTTGTCCGCTCGAGTCGATGGGCAATGGGCCTCTGAGCCGCTGATTCCTGCCGAGCAGTTTTTTGCCGGTGGAATGGATACGGTGCGCGGCTACATTCAAAACCAAGCGTTGGGGGACAACGCCTTGCTCTGGCGCGCGGAACTGTACACGCCGGACTTGCCATCCATTCCGATCGATTATTTCTGGCAACGGCGGCGGAGTTCGGAGGTGAAGGCGACGATGAAGTTGGTCGCCTTCTACGACTACGCCAGGCTCTGGACCAAGCGGGCACCGGCCGGGCAACAAGACATCTCCCGGCTTGAAGGCGCCGGCGGAGGCCTGCGGATGAGGATCGAGCCGATCAACCTGAATCTGCAGCTCGATCACGCGATGGCGCTGCAGACGACCGGCACGACCAAGCGTGGCGATACGTTTACGCATTTTATGGTCAGTGTTGGATTTTAAGATGAGTGAGGAGAATCGCGATGAATAGGACCGGGCGCCGATTGAATGCCATCCGCCAAGGGACGACGGTAGGATTGGTCTGGGTGCTCTCTGCGACTCTTGCGCTGCCGGTGCAGGCAGCCGTCACGATCACGAATGGTCCGGTCGAAGTCCTTACCCCTCAAATCCAGCTCGATGGGAGAATTAGAACCGACATCGTGACATCAGCTGCCAGGGCCGTCGTCCACGCGACTGACTTCAGTATTGCGTCGAATCACATCGTCAACGTGATCCAGCCTAACGCGGCGGCATGGATGCTCGTCAGGGTGTTCGGGCCTGCCACGCAAATTGACGGGATGTTGACTGCCACCGGGTCGTTGATCTTACTCAATCCCAACGGTGTCTTTATCGGTCCGACCGGCCAGGTGAGTGTCGGAGGCATGTTTGCCGCATCGACCCTCAACCTCAGCGATAGTAATTTCTTGAACGGCCTGTATCTCTTCCAGAACAGCGGGACGAACGGAGCCATCAGGAATGCGGGCGCCATCAATGCCGGAGTCGAAGGCGTCTATCTCTTTGCACCGAACGTCGAGAACGCGGCGACCGGCATCATCACCAGCACGAACGGGCACGTGTCCCTGGGAGCCGGAAGCACGGCCTTTCTCTCCAATCGCCCGGATGGGAGAGGCTTTCTCTCACAGGTGACGGCGCCGGTCGGGGAAGCGTTGAATCTCGGGCAGTTGTTCGCGGACGGCGGGCAGGTGACCATGGCGGGACGGGTCGTGAATCAGGGGAATCTGATCCAGGCCAACAGCGTCGTTCAGCGGAATGGCCGGATCGAGCTGGTGGCCAGCGAGCAGGTGACCATGAGGGCCGGCAGCCGAACGCTCAGCACCGGTGGTGAAGCCGGGGCCCACGGAGGCACCGTCATCGCGACGGCGGCCACGCGCGATGCGTCCGGCATCCGCACTGGGGGAAGCGTGCAGGTAGAGTCCGGCGCGACGATCGATGTCACGCCCGGCGCCGGAGGCGTGGCCGGTGAAGTCTGGCTGGGCGGAACCACTGTGAGCTCGAACGGGACGGTCTTGGGGACGACCCACGGGCGTATTCCTGATCGATTCGATCTTTCGGATGCCGAGCTCTTGTCGCTCACGCCTGGCGCCGCCCGCGGCGAAATCAACGTGCTGGCAATGGACGACATCAACGTCACGACCACCACGTCCCTCGACTCACTGGGACTTCCCTTCGGCCAGGCGGGGACGTTTCATCTGAATGCGGGACGAAACCTGACATTCACCAATAGTGAGTTTCAGTCAATGGGGGCGCGATGGAACATCCTCGGCCGCGCCGGGAGAGATCTCACGATTACGGCCGGCCAAGTCAGTACGGCAGGGGGAGGAACCATCCATCTGCATGCGGGAAACGATTTGGCACTGGTCGATGGGCCCAATGGTTTTGCGAGCGTGAATACGGCATCGGTGGGGGGAGACGTCAGTCTCTCCGCGGTGAACGACGTGGTGATTCCCAGCCCGTTTGAGCGTTATAGCAACAGCCGTAGTTCCCTTTCCGGTCTTCCCGGTGTTCATGTGGGGCTGCCGGGAAACCTCACGATTCGGGCCGGCAACGATGTGCGTGGCCCAGTCTCGACGAGAAACCAGAGAGGGCCTGGCTTTACTCTTCAGGGTGGCATTGCGGACGTAGCCGCCGGGCGGGATATCGGAACGGAACTGGCGCCGGTCAATCTGATCCTTGGCGGACGGATCGACAACGGCGACGGGACCTTCACTGTTCCTCGCAATACGGCTAACCTGAATGCAGGCCGATCGATCTTTTTCAGTTTGGCGGAGGATTTCGGCTTGCGGGAGTCCGGATTTCTCTCGGCCAACAGCAGCCTGAATCTGACAGCGCGGACCGGCAACATCCTGATTGAGCCGGGCAGACCAACCGGAGAATTTGCCGCTGCGAGACGGCTCTTTCCGGCCAACTTTTCTGCGACAGCCGACGAAGGCAGCATTATTCTCGTCACGGACACTAGGGAGTTGTCGTTCTGGCCGTCGCCGACCGGATCGATCAGGCTCTCCGCAAGGCAGGAGATTAAGGGGCAGGGGCCGTTACAACAACTGATCGTTCAAGACTCTGTGTTGATCTATACCGGCACCCCTGGCGATCCTGCTGCCCGATGGGTGAGGGTGAATGAGGCCGTGGCCTTGGCGGATCCGAATTTGAGACCATGGCTGCAACGGTGGGGAGATCTTAGTTTTCAGGGGAGCTCAGAGAATGTTCCAAACGTGCCAGGATTTTCCTTCATCCTGGCAGGGTTTCCTCCAATGGATTTACGGGTGAAGCCGACGGTCCTAGGGCGAGCCGGGATTCCGGCAGTGCTGAAACTTAACGAGGGAACAGTGGAGTCCCTCTTGGGGCAGGACGTTCAACAGTTCCAGATTGATCAGGCTCTGAGGACCGCCTTCACTTCCACCGCTCCTCCTGCCGCCACGATCAATTTGTCTACTCAGCTAGGGGATATCTCAGGGTTGCTGCTGACGTTTTTGAGTCCCTACTTGAGACAGACGACGATCAGCTCCGGGGGGGATATCAGAGGAATATTAGCCACGGGTATCTCTCTGCCGCAATTGGCCAACGGGGAAGCTGCGGCGCGTATTCATGCCGCTGGCTCGATCGAACTGAGGAGAACGCCGGGGTTTACCACATCGGGAATTACCTTCGTGGGTAATGGCAATGCCGAAGTTCGGGCCAATCGCAACATCGATCTTGGCGATAGCATCGGGATCGTTCATAGGATCGGACTGACACCGGCGACCATTAATCAACGGCAGCAAGGCGGATTGCTCGATATCGGGGCCGGCGGAAATGTCGAGATGACTCAATCGCAGATGGCCACGTTGAACGGCGGAAACATCTTCATCCATGGGGCGGATGGGGTGCGGATCGTCGATGCGACCGGCAGGCCCATCCCAGGCGCAGTGGAGACCAGGGCCCTGCTGATCGACCAATCGGGGAGACTGATACTTGCCCTGCCGGATCAGAACGGAACCGCCGTGCCGATTCAAGCCTATAAGACGACTCTGGTCCCGGATCAGGCCAGCCTGTTCACCGCGCAGGACGTCATCAACGGCCAGGTGGAGTTGGTCTGGAAACCGCTCTTTGTCGAACAAACCGGCCAACTGTTCTTGATCGGCGGGCAGCGCGTCCATCAAGGAGAGCAGATCGTCTTTCAACAAAAGGTCGTGCTCGTCGATCGCAATCCGGTTCGCGACGCGAACGGAGCAGTGCTGTTGGTGGATGGCAGGCCCGCGCTGGTCGATGGGAGGCTCATGCTGAGCATTGGCGGGCAAGACGTTACCGTGATTACGCCGGTCGGGGGCAAAGTCAATGTCGGCGGCACTGTGGCGGGCGGCAATGCCGAACAGACCGGCATCGTCACGCTGCGTGGAGGCAGCATTAGAATTCTCTCGACGGGAGATGTGGACGTGAATAGGTCCCGCATCGGGACGTTCGATTCCGGCAACATTCTGATCAAGTCCACGGCAGGGACGATCAACGCCGGCAGCGGGAGTAAGGATGAGCGCGCGCACTTCGTGATCAACAACGGCGACGGCACCTCCACCACAGCGACTGTGCCCGGGAGCGGAATTTTCACCTGGGAGCGGGACGACCCTGATTTTTCGACCTTGCCCTTTCCGGCATTCAATACCCCTCAGATGAACGCGCTTTTCGCCCGCATTACTAAGCGCAGGTTTTTGGGCCGGGACGCGACCGATCTGGTTGCAGAGTTCGATCGGCTCACGGAAATCCGCAAAGTCGAGTACGACAGAATATTTGAGGAGTTCATTCAAGCGCCCTTCGGTCCCGGCAGCCGTCCGCTGCAACTGGGAGATATTTCACTGATAGCGGCAAGAAACATCGATGTGCCGCAGGCCGGCATCAGAGGGAGGCGCATCAACCTCGAGGCGGGAGACGCGCTCAACCTCCTCGGTGGATCGATCATCGGGAAGGCGACGTTCAGTGCCTCATCGGTCTCCGGCTCCCTCGGCGCCTTCGCCGGCGCCGCGGCAGGCTCGGTGGGTGGCGCATCCGTGTCGGCAGCCGGCGGCGCCGGCGGCGGTTCGGTCGGAGGCTTGAGCGGAGCCACCTCGACCGTGTCTGCCACCTCAGCCTCGACGAGCACCACCTCCTCGACGGCAGCCAAGGCGGTCGAGCAGGTCCAGCAAACGACCGCGGAATCGACCGGGTCGCCGGCCTCGAACAGCGGGAAACAGGTGGCGTCGAAAGACGGCGAGAAGGATAAAAAGTCTCAAATGGCCAGATCGGTCCAAATGAAACGCGGTGTCATCATTCAAGTGGATGTGAAGCCGCAGGCCCAGCCGGGCGGCTAACGAACAAGGGAGATGCAGTATGGAAATGAGTTCAGGAGGCGTGGCGTTTGCGCTCAACCACGCGACGCTCGAAGGCAAGATTACCATCGGGGTGTTGTTGTTGTTTTCGCTCGTCAGCTGGACGGTGATTATCAACAAGTTCCGCCAGTTGGCCAAGGCCAAGAAGCGGAATGGCCTGTTTCTTGGTTATTACTCCAAGGCGAAAGGCCCGCTGGTGATCTTCGGGAAAGGCCCGATCAAACTGTTGCAAGGCTCGCCGATGTACGAGGTCTATTTCGGGGGGTGCGAAGAACTGAAGGTGCAGCAGGAAAAGTATGGGGTGGAACAGATTCCGCATCATGGCATGAGCGCGGTGCGAATTGCCCTCGAACGGGTGTTGGGGGAAGCGGCCGTCAGCCTTGAGTCCGGCATGATCGTGCTGGCGACGGCCATCAGCGGCGGCCCCTTCATCGGATTACTCGGAACGGTCTGGGGAGTCATGGATACCTTCGCCGGCATCGGCAAGGCCCAGTCGGCGACCCTCGCGACGATGGCCCCTGGCGTGGCCTCAGCGCTCATCGCGACGGTCGCGGGGCTCATGGTCGCGATCCCCTCCCTCTTTTGCTACAACTTTCTCGTGACGAAGACCAAAACGCTCACGATGGAACTGGATAACTTCGCAGCCCATCTTGAAACCGTGTTCATGACGGACTATCTCCAAGAAAAGAAGGGCGCGGCTGCTGCGACCGACGATATCGAAGACTACCGGCCTGGCGGGCACCGTCAAGAAGCCGAACCGTCCGCCGCGGCGACAGGGCATTGAGTGCGTGAAACGTGAAGCGCCAGAAGAAGGTACGTGAAGCGTTGGTCGTGAAGCGCGAAACGCGCGGGGAAGGACAAAGATGTGAAGCGTATCTCGTTTCGGATTCGGGCGCTTCACGCTTCACGTGAGACGAGATACGGAGGGAAGACATGAGACGATTTTCGAGAAAGAGTCACGGCGCGGTCGCCGATATCAACATGACGCCCCTGCTGGACCTGGCCTGGGTGCTGCTCGTGATTTTCATCATCACGACGACGGCGGCGGTGCAGGGGATCGAGCTGAAACTGCCTGAATCCACGCCGCATGAAACGGAAATGGAAACCACCACGCCGACGATTTCCGTGAAGAAGAACGGCGACGTGTATATGGACGAGGAGCGCGTCAAGCTCAGCGAACTGGAGAAACTCATTCGCGATTTAAAAGCGGCCAAGGGCGGCAAGTTGCCGCTCGTCCTTCGCGGAGACTCCGGCGTCGAATACAAACATGTCGTCGCAGTACTGGATATTCTGCAACGGATTCCGGTCGAGGATTTGGCGATTGCGACGAAACCGACCAATGAACCGTAGCGGGATGCTGAAAAAGCCTGCCAGCGGCGTTCTCGCATCGTTCGGACCCTCAACGTACCGCAAGGGTACGCCTCAGGTCTTCACTCGCTGCGGCCTTGCTGACGAACTTTTTGAGCATCCCGCAAGTTGTTCGTGAAGCGCAGTGAACAGACATGATACCTATCACATTAGTCTAGTCTCGCTTTTCGCGTATGCTGCACGTTTCCCGCGCGGGGCAACGTCTCACGTTTCACCGTTCACGTTTCACGAATTGAAGAGATGGCCGGCTACAAGGGTTTTGAAAAAAAGAAGAGCAAGCTCGGTACGACGCTCCTGATCGTGGGCGTGGTGCATCTTGGCATCGGGGGTGGTTTGTATTGGGTGTCCCAAACCCAATGGGGCCAGGACTTGATCAAGGTCTATAAGCTGAACGCGTTCAAAAAAGAGGAGCCGCCCCCGCCACCGGAAAAAGAACCGGAGCCGGAGCCTGAACCGGAGCCAGCCAAGCCGGAACCCAAGCCGCAAGAGGCCCCGCCGCCACCGCCACCGACGGCGGAAGCGCCGCCGCCTCCCAAGGCGTCGGATGCGCCCGGTCCACCACCGGTCAGCTCGGACCCCTTTGCCGTCGGCAAGGGCCGGGGACGGTTCGCCGGCTACACGGATATTCTGACGGCCTCAATTCAATCGAAGTATCAGCAACCGCCGTCGCTTCAAGACGATCTGGAATATGCGGTGCTGTGCGAACTCATCATCGATGAGCAGGGCCGTGTGCTGCAATATCGACTCATCAACTCATCCGGCAGCCTCTTGTTCGATCAATCCGCGCTCGACGCCCTCGCGAAAGTGGCCGAAGTCCGGCCTCCCCCTCCCGGCATGGACCGCACCATTGTCGTCAAGTTCTTTCCCCCGACCTAGGAGCCTGTCCGACATTGGCCGTTCTACTAGGGCGAACGATCCGCACCCACCTGCGTCGTTCTCGGCCAGAAAAAATCCTCAATGTATTCCAGCGAATACACCTCCGGTTTTTTCCGGCTTGCGGCCTTGCATCTGGCTGCGCCTCTTTCGCCTCGTCACGAAGGCAATGTCGGACAGGCTCCTAGCAGGATGCTGAAAAAGTCCGCCAGTCTTGAAACGATGAACGTGGAGCGATGAACTCGGAGCGAAAACGATACTCACTTCAGCGTTCATCGTTCAGAGCTCAGCGTTTAGTCTGCGATTGAAGAATTTCTGCTTCGCGAGATCATTTCCAGCCTTCAGCCTGAATACCTGAGTCGGTACTCAGAGTTTACAGCACCTAAAGACAACGTCCACGGGTTTGTAATCGTACTCGCGTAGAACAGGTATGCGGTATAGGGGTTACCTGTCCGATGTGCACGAGATCTTCATACAGGGTTAACCGTCAGGCAAGGAGGAACTGATCGCGAGGTAACACCGACATGAGACATATGACCCCGTGACGTACCGATGAAGGAACGTACAGGGGGAGGAGGTGAACGGAGGCTCTAGGAAACGGAGCCTGGTCATCGCGGGCAGAAGGGGTGGATCAAGAGAGTCGCATCCTGTGCAGGCAGAGGCAGATCGGTCAGACATCATCAATCACTGAGGAGGAAGACCATGAAGAGACAGAGTCATGTAAAGCGGCTGCTGGCGGCACTCGTCGCTGTGTCGGCCGTCGCCGTCGCTGGGGTACCATCGAACGCCTTGGCCCTGGGGTTCAATTTCGGGGACGCAGGGTTCTTCGTGTACGGGGGAAATGACCAGCGCTATGAGAATTTCGGGCCGAACTCAGCCCTTCCGACTTTCGAAGGGACTTCGCCGATAACTCGCGACATCAGTGGCAACCTCTCGACTCTGAACGTTGGAGCTGCAACGGGGCTGCGCTATTCAGTCATGGGCACCTCGACCGATGGCCAGACGTTTTATGTATCGTCGACCAGCTCTACGATTACCGCGTCCCAGGCCAATAACAGCTTTGCCGTCAACGCGGCGGGCGAATTTCTGAATTGGGCAGGGCAACATGCCGCCGCAACTGGTGGTGCATCTGCATCGAATGCTTACCTCAATAATCCCTCGCTCACCTCGACCGCGGCTCCTCATTCGTTCACGAATTTTCTCGGGACGGCCGGTGTCGTCAACGGCCAATTGGGCTTTACAACCCATGGCACGCTCGGGCAGCTCCTCAATATCTTCGCCGTCAACATCAACGGGGAAGCAGAGACCTATGTGAGAGTCGCAACAGCCTTCTTGTCAACGGCCGGGCAATTGACCATCACGCCGGCGGCAGTGCCGGTGCCGGCTGCGGTTATTCTGTTCGGAACCGGTTTGGTCGGACTCGTGGGCATCGCCCGCCGCTCGATGAATAGAATGGCGGCATAGGTCGATCTGAAGCGGGAGTCTCGACAAGCAACGTTCAGAGAGTAAAACACCATAATCACAGGAGCGGATCATATGAGATCAATGAAGACATCCATGGCAATCCTCGCTGCGCTGGCGTCGATTGCAGGAGTGGCTGTGTCGGCCCAGGCCCAGACGGTCTTGAACATCGCCGGCGCCTCGGCGGCCAAACCATTCGTCGAAGAAGTGCCGGTCACCCTTTGTAACAATCCAACGGGGACGGGCGCGACCCTAGTGCCTGGCGCAACTGCGCCGCGTATTTTCATGGACGGCTCGCTCGGCCCGGCGGGGAATCGTCTGGCCAATTCTAAGTTCATTACCTGGGTCTGCGAAGCCACCAACGTCGTTGGCTTGCCCAGCATCGTGGTGCGGTATCAATCCACTAGCTCATCAGGCGGGATCGATAAACCGAACGCGTTCCCGACGGTCAACAATGACGGCGTGACCCCGAACCCGGCGGCCCGGGAGGTGTACGTCCTTGAGAATCCCGCGTCTTGCGGCGCACCGACGACGGAACTCGATGCGCTGGGTCGGACGAGACAGTTCTATCCCAGCTGTACGCAATTCAGTGCAAACCCGACCACCAATGCGGCAGGAGCTCTGGTGGTGAATCTGGGCGTGTCTGACGTGGCGGCCACCTCATTCGGCCAGACCTCGGTCGGATATATCGGGTCGACGTTACAGGGATCGATCGTCGTCGGTCCTCGCGCCGACGGCAATATCACTTCGAGCCGTCCAGTCGTGGTGCCCTTCTCCATCGTGCTGGGCAGCGCGGTGAAATTGATCAATCCGGCCGGCGGTTCCGTGATCGGCCCGGTTCGCAACTTGACGCAGTTGCAGATCGAGGCGCTCTTTTCCCGTAACGTGACACGTTGGACCCAGTTCAGTGGAATCGGGGCCGATACCAACGGTGACGGGGTCGTGAATGGCTCGGACAATCAGACGATCGTCTTGTGCCAGCGTCGTGCCGGATCCGGCACGAAGGCGGCCTTCGATCAGACCTTGATGAAGGATGCGAACGAGCATACCGGCCAAACGCCAACCGGCAGCGGCAGCTTCAATTTGACGCTGGGTACGCCGGCGACTCCAACAGCAGGGCCGACGACGCTGTCCGGTATCTCGAACAGCGATGTGCGGGACTGCATCCAGGGCAACGCCAGCCCGACCATTCCCTCGAACGATCCGTTCCCATTCCCGGGCGCGCGCCCGGCCCATCCGTCCGCGGCCGCCTATATGGAAGCGGAACAGGCTGCAACTGTGAGTCCGGCTGCCGGCTATGTGGTGGCGGTGGACGGTGGCAAGGCGTTGCGCAACGATAGCGCCAACGGCCATGTGCCCCCGGTCGAAGAAGCGGCCTATTTTGGCAACGAGAAGGAAAATGTTCGCTGCGGCAAACAGCAGTACTGGGTGTTCGAAGCGTTCAACACCCGGAATGTGCCTCCAGCCGGCGCGAACGAACAGATTCTCATCAGTGCATTCTTGAACCAGGCGGAAAGCGCAACCATCATCAACAATCTGCCTAACGTCGGGCGGTATTGGGTTTCGCCACAGGAAATGCACGTGACGAAGTCCCAAGACAAGGGCCCGGTTAACTGGAAGTCCAACGTGACTGGCGTGCCGGCATGTTTGACAGCCGTGAACGATAGGCCATAAGGGCAGACAGGGGCGGGGCCTGGAGGTTCTCTCCAGGCCCCGCCCCTGGGAACCTGGATTCTGTTGCGATGACGCGAGCCATAACGACTCATTCGTGTGAGCAGCACGGGAGTATTTCATGACAACGGCAACAACGGGCAAAACAGTCAAGGGGAGCGTGATGGCTCTCCTGATGGCGTCGGTACTCTGGGTATTACCGGCACCAACCCAGGCTGCGTCCGTCACGCAGCTGGACATCACCGGTGGATCGATGAATCTGAATTTTGGATCATTGGGGAGCATCATCGGCAACTTCAATGCCAATGGGCAGCTCATCATGAACCAGTTTCAGCCGCTGCCGAACATCTTCAATCCGATTACGATTTCCCACCTCACGTTTTCGATCTTTACGAGCAACGGAGGAGCCCTCAACCTCCCTGCTCCAACCGGAGAGACCTCCGGGGCCGCCCTGACGGCGAACCTCCAATCGCTTTTCGCAGGGGTCACCAGCACTGGCTGGGGATGGGTCAACACGAACCCATTGATGGCGTCGCTGAACATCGGCGGGAATGCGGCAGGCTCGTTCAACGAACTGACGAATGCCTTCGACATTTCCTGGACCCGCTCGTTCTCGGGCGTGCCGTTCCTGACCTCCGGGACCTTCACCTTGCAGGGAACGGCGCAGGTAGCGGCCGTTCCGCTGCCCGGAGCACTGCTCCTGTTCGGCAGTGGGCTGGCTGCGTTGGTCGGACTTGCCAGACGCAACGCGGTCCCAGCTGTCTAGAGAAGAGCCGTAAGAAGCGTCTGTTTCTGCCATACGCCGTGCCGGGTGCTGTGACGCCCGGCACGGCGTATCATTTTGATGCTCGAACCATGTGCGCGTCATTCGAGACCATCTAGACCGACAATCTCTCGGTATTCCGCCTCAATCCCCGTGCCGTGTTATCCCAGGTAAAAAGCGGGCTCGATGTGCGTGGACCCCACTGCAGCCGTTCTGTAGGCTGACGTGGGCTGTTGCCTGTGGCGATTGTTGCCACTCGTCAGAGCTTCTTGATGAAAAATTAATCGAATCCAAACAAAGACGTTACGCCGTTGTTGTCGCTGGCTTGTACCATCAGTTTGCGGGCATCGATCATATTTCTATTTGGTTACAGCCTATGACTACAAAGGAGCGTCTTATGGCACCTCGCGCCCTTCTTCTCACATTCGGCATGACAGCAGTCGTGGCGATATTCGGATCTGTCCCATTCGCAGCCGCGATGGGGGTCACTCCCACAGATTTCATGGGCGAGAAGGCTTGGGACGGAGGCCAATTCCATCGGGTCGCCGATCGCTTGTTGGCTCAAGAAGGGACGATCACAGTGGGCCAGTATCAGTCCATGCCGGATATCGTCTCGCCGATCACGAAGGGACATCGCACCTTCTCGCTCTTTACTTCCGGTGTGAACGGCGCGGTTGCGCCTTCTGCCACCATCAGCGGTTCTTCAATCACGATGGATCTCACGTCGCTATTTTTCGGCGTGAGCCGCGGCGATTCGTTCCGGGCCTGGAATATCGGTGGGATCGCCCAGGGAGTCTTCAACCCGGAGACGTCCGAGTTCAGCCTTTCATGGACTCATGTCTTTGACCCTGAGAGGGGCAGGGGAAAGCATGGATGGTCGCACGACGATCGAACCGCCAAATTATTCCTGCAGGGGAAGGCTGTCGGGCTCGCTCCGACACCAGTGCCGCTTCCCGCCAGTCTCCTGCTCTTTGCCAGCGGCTTCATGGGCCTCGGTGGTTTGGCCTTTTTGAAACGACGTGCTCTAGCGACCGGCGCGATGGCATAAATGGGACACCCCTCTGCGGGGTCGGGCATCCGTCCTCGCAGCACCCATTCTGGTCGCAGCTTCTTCTCCCTGCCTGAACGGATTCGGCCAGGAGCCTTCAGGGGACAAGACCTCCCATCTTTCCTGATCCGCCTTTTAACGATTTGTTAACACAAACTTGAGATCTGCGTGGCCGTTCCCTCGCACCTCCAGCAGTAGACTGCATCTCTCGAAATAGAGCGGCATGACGACTGTGTCAGGCCCTCAATGACTCCTGTATTTCTTGCGTAGCGGTGACACCCGCGTCGAGGAGAGGCTGCCGTACTAGCATGAAGATCAGTTGCCTGGAACCGGTGCTTGCTCCCTATAGCATCCCTCGATTCAGGGCGCTTCAGTCTTTGCGAAGAGACGATACCGTAGAGCTCATGGCGCTGGGCGCCACCGAAAGGATTCACGAGTGGCAGGTGCGAACAGCAGATCTGGGATTCGACTATGTCGAAGCCTTTCCGGGAAAAACTGTTGATCAGATCGACTCGAAGGCTCTGGCCGCACGTGTGACTCGTTGGCTGGATGACTCGGATCCCCAGGCGGTCGTGATCACCGGTTATTACTATGCCGCCATGCGGGCTGCCGCCCGATGGGCCAAACGTCATAAACGCGTCAGTATCTTCTTGGGGGATTCTCACTGGGAAGATCGGCCTCGAACGGCAATCAAAGAATCCGTAAAAGGCTGGTGGGTTCGCCGGCATTTCGATGCGGCGTTTGCGGCCGGAGAGCAGACCGCCGCCTACTTGGTGCGGTTGGGTGTTCCCCGCGAATGGATCTGGACGGGCTATGACGTGGTGGACAACCAGGCATTTGCGGATGGGGCAGCGGCTGCGCGCTCGCAGGGAGATGCGCTCCGTGACCGCCTTGGCCTCCCGGAACGCTATTTCCTATTTGTCGGACGGTTTGCGCCGGAAAAGAACGTGCTCCGCTTGCTTGAAGCGTATGCCACGTATCGGCAGACGGCTGGGCCGCGGGCTTGGGGTCTAGTGCTGGTCGGCGGTGGACCTCAGGAGCCGGTGTTGCGAGAGAGGGCTCAAGAACTGCGCGATGTCGTGTTCGCCGGCTTCCAACAGGCAGATGCGGTCTCAGCCTACTACGGGCTTGCGTCCTGTCTGGTCCTTCCGAGCGTGAGTGAAACATGGGGGCTGGTGGTCAACGAAGCGATGGCGGCGGGACTGCCGGTGCTTGTGTCGCATCGCTGCGGATGTGTGCCGGAACTGGTGCGGGCTGGGGTGAACGGATACGTCTGCGATCCGTTCGATATCGACGGTATGGCGCGACTCTTGGGAGTGGTGTCGTCGGATACCGTCGATGCAGGCAAGATGGGCGAAGCATCCAGGCAGATCGTCGCGCTCTATACCCCTGAGACATGGGCATTGAGCCTCGCGGACTGCATCGAGCGGACGTTGGCCTGGAAGCAAGAACAGGTGAAGGCGCCGGCATACGGGTGGTTGAGTCCAGGATCCTGGCTCCAGAAGCAGGCAGCCGAACCGCAAATCCGGAACTGATGCTCGATGCCAGGACCTCTGTGGGAGGCCAGGCGTTTGTTCGCAAACGGTGGTGGTGTCCATGTCGATATCGCAAAAAGCGTTCGTCTCGCAGGGCCGAATTGATCGGACTTTGGATGAGCTGCCTTTTGGGAAGGTGCAGCGGGTGCTTGCCGATGTGCTGGGCCCTCTTCGTGAGGCATCAGGATATTCCCTGCTGACGGGCATCGGTCTTGCGCTCGGTTTTGTGCGGGAGCTCACCGTGGCATCCACGTTTGGTTTGAGTCCACAACTGGATGTCTTTGTCGCGGTCATGAGCCTTCAGTTGTTCTTTGGGGCGCAGATCGGGAACGCGCTGGAGACAGCGTTCATCTCCCGTGTGGCGAGAGGGGGCGGGGCGGCCGCCGTCAGCCGGGCCGTGCAACCAGCACTCTGTGGCCTTCTGCTCGTGAATCTCGGCGTCGTGCTGTTTCTATTAGGAAGCGCCGGGCTCTTACTGAGCGTTTTTTTCCCACGCTTCGATGGGACGCAAGAGGCACTCGGCGTCCGGACACTCCATTTCCTCACGGCGCCGATCGTGTTTGCGAGCACGGCAGGTCTCTTGCGCGGAGCCCTTTCAGTGCTGGGGACCTTCGCGCCAGGATTTGCGGCCGGATCGATTATCTCGCTTTGCTCCATTGTCTCCCTCACGCTCTGGTCCGAAAAGCTCGGGGTCGACGCGCTGACGCTGGGCGTGGCTGCGGGAAATTTTCTCGTGATGCTTCTGTTTGCGATTCGGCTCGTCCTGATGACTTGGTCCGTCCCCTCGGAATCCAGACCCCCTGTTCGTGAAGGATGGTTCCTGCTCTGGGGAGCCGCAGGGACCATTCTGGTCGGTGAGCTCATCTATGCCGCTGTCTCGGTGACAGAGCGAAGTCTCGCGTCCTCGCTTCCGGGTGGATCCATCGCCGGGTTTTTCTATGCCAGCACGATTGTGTCCGTGCCGCTCTCCCTGCTCGTCATGCCGCTCACGACGATGGCGTTTCCTCGCCTGGTGGAAGCCTTTGGGCAAGATAAATCGATCGGGTTCGCCATGCTGTGGAAACAAGGGCTCTTGCTCCTCGCGGTCAGCGTCACGGTCGTGGCCTGCGTATCCATTTTTGCAGAGCCGATCGTGGAGTTGATATTTGTGCGCGGCAAGTTCTCACTTGAGCATGCCCGCTTCACCGCCTCGATCCTCTCGATCACGGTGTGGGCGCTTCCCTTCATGAGCCTGGGTCGGGTCTTCCGGAACTCCTGTTATGCGCTATCGGACTATCGCACACCCATGGTGGGGCTCGCTTTGCAGTGGCTGTTGCTGGCCGGGCTGGGGGCGTTGCTGGTGCCACGCGTCGGGGTGCCGGGGCTGGCGATTGCCATCGTGGTTGGTGAGGCGGCGACGAGCGTAACGATGGGAAGTCGACTCGCGATGGCATTGAGGTCTGCATGAGCCTTCAGCGTGAAGAGGATTTCGACGAAACCGCCACCCCTCTGCGCGGAACCCAGGTCGGCCTGGTTCTGGGACTCTGGCTCACCGGGGTCTTTGCCGCGTCCCTTGGAGGACGGATAGAGGCAGGCCATGAGGGGACGACGTCCATGCTGCTCCTCGGCGCTGCGGTCGTGTGGCCTCTGCTGTATTTTGCGATGGGACGCTGCAGTTTTGTTCCACAAGCCATGCCGCTTGCGGCAACCGGTGGGCTCATTCTCTTCGGTGTGGTTTCGGCCCTATCCAGCTTCATGAGCCCGGTCGCGTTACTCTCGAGCGGTTATCTCGTGCTGACGCTGGCGGGCATCTTTTTGGCTTTGCAATTCAACACCAACCTCGATGCAGAACAGTATGAGCGGGGATTGAAGATATTTGCCGTGTTGACCACCGGCGTGCTCATTGGGCTCGCCTGGTACGACTACGTGCCGGGGACGCGTCTAGGGAACGGCAAAGGAATATTGAACCCCAATACGATCGGGCTGGTGTCGGTGTCGGTCATCCTCGCAGCGATGTCGATCAGGACCTGGGTGCTTCGACTCGCGGTGATAGGCCCGATTGCCGGGATCATCGTGCTCACGAGCTCGCGGGCAGCGGCGGTCGCCGCAGTGGTGGGGCTGGGGATGGTGGTATGGCTTCGCCTGCGGGCCCACCGTCGACCTGTGCTGCTGCTGGCTGTAACGGGTCTCCTGCTGATCGTCGGTGTGACGCTCGCCTACGGCGACGTCATGTATCGAATGTTGGACCGGTTCTATGCGCTGAGCTCCGCCGATCGTGGCATGAGTTCGGGCGCGTCGGGTCGTGTGACAGCCTGGAAGTGGACGTGGGAGTTATTTGTCCACAATCCGGTCCTAGGAGTGGGGTTCCGTGCTCATGAATACCTCCTGAAGGCCGACTCATCGGCGCACAACGGCTATCTCGCGACATTGGCGGAAGTCGGGCTGCTCGGTTTTCTGGCTGTCGCGTACTTAATCACTCGTGGGATGTCCCTCCTCTGGGCCGGCTCTCGAGAAATTGGAGCAGGGTTCAGCCAAAGCATTCTGTTCGGACTCTGTGTCGGGTATCTCCTGCTTGCGGTCTTCGAGCGATATCTCATTAATGTCGGCAATCCAACGTCACTCTTGTTTCTCGTCAGCATCATGAGGCCGGGGGTGATGGAGGGCCCTGTGACTGAGCCGGATGAACAGCTATTCGAGCCTGCGGACGAGCTGACTATCGAGCCACCGGGGGAGGGAGTCTACGGACATGGCTGATCGCACATCCGAGATGACCTATGAAACGCGAGACAGCACCGTGCTCAGCGCGAGTCAATCTCGCGTCAGGGACTGCTGCCGTGTTCTTGTCGGAAAAGGTAAAGACCTTCTCAAGCAGATTCGGGCCTGGCTCCTCGTTCGCTTTCGATACAGGGGCGCCCGCGTCGGGAGGGATTTTCATGTGGGCAAGGCTGTGAGTATCGGCCCGGGATTCGTCGCCGGCGACTTTGTGTACATCGGGCCTCATAGTCAGCTACCGCCTCACGTGCATATCGGACATTACTCATCCCTGTCGGCGTACGTCGCGATTGTCGGGTCCGACCATCATTACGACAAGCCAGGTGTGCCGGTGGTCTTTTCAGGGCGGCCTCCGTCTGTTATCACGACGATCGGGCAGGACGTATTGATCGGCCATGGAGCGATTCTGTTGCGGGGGATTTCGATCGGGAACGGGGCGGTCGTCGGTGCAGGCGCGATTGTCACGAAGGACGTGCCTCCCTATGCCGTCGTCGTCGGGGTTCCAGCCAAGGTCTTGCGCTATCGGTTCGATGAGCAGGAACAGGCGATTCATGAAGCGATGCTGGCGCAGCCGACGAAGCGCGGTCAGCAACCGGGGCCACTGATGTGATGCGAATACGGTCGAACCATCAATCCTTTCCCAGTCCGCACTCGTATCGGAATCGAGCGGGTCGAATGTTATGGGGCATGGTGTGGCTCCTGTTGTTTCGTTCCAGCCCACGGCCGTTCCACGCCTGGAGGCGGTGGCTACTGCGATTGTTCGGCGCGAAGGTGGAGCAAGGGGCGCATCCCTATCCCTCAGCCAGAATCTGGGCCCCCTGGAACTTGACGATGGGGGAGGGCAGCTGTCTCGGCGATCATGTGGATTGTTATGCCGTCGATCAGGTCATCCTTGAACCTCACGCAACGGTCAGTCAATACGCATTCCTCTGTACGGCTAGTCATGACTATAGGTTTAGTGACATGCCGGTCATCTCGGCCCCGATCAGGATCGGGCGTCGGGCATGGGTGGCTGCGGATGTATTCGTCGGGCCTGGCGTGACCATCGGCGAGGGGGCCGTGGTCGGCGCTCGCGCGAGCGTCTTTCGCAACGTTGATCCTTGGACCGTGGTAGGCGGGAATCCTGCCCGCATCATCAAAAAATATGAACTGCAACAGGAAGAGTCATGATGGAAACAGCGGTCGATATCTCCGGGTATGTCTACGAAGACCCGGAACTGAACGCGTCGCATGATTATCTCGTGCCGGCGCTCTTGGCAGAGCTTGCGGCACTGCGGCTTCCCACGGTTCACAAGCGTGTGTTCGAGGTGGGGTGTGGGAATGGAGCGGTGGCTGATGTGTTGACGCGGCAAGGCTATCTGGTGACCGGTGTCGATGCATCCGCTCAGGGCATCGAGCAGGCCAAGCGGCGCTATCCTCAATCGAATCTGCAACTTGGATCGGCCTACGACCCTCTCGCCGAAACCTATGGAAAGTTCCCGGTGGTGGTGAGTTTGGAGGTCGTCGAACATCTCTACGCTCCGCGGGTGTTTGCGCGCGCGCTGTTTGATCTCGTGGAACCGTCGGGAACCGTAATCGTCTCGACGCCGTATCATGGTTACTGGAAGAATCTCGCTATGGCCTTGACGGGACGGCTAGACCATCACTTCACCGCATTGTGGGATCATGGGCACATCAAGTTCTGGTCGATAGGGACGCTGAGGCTGTTGCTCCAGGAAGCCGGATTTCATTCCATCAGGTTTCGTCGGGTAGGGCGCGTGCCCGCGCTGGCCAAATCCATGATCGCGATCGCCACAAGGTCATAAGCCATGAGTGTGTCGATTCTCATTCTGACGTTGAACGAAGAAGCCAACCTGCCGGAGTGCCTTCAGTCGGTAAAATGGTCCGACGACATTGTGGTGCTGGACTCATTTAGCAGCGACCGCACCGTGAAGATTGCCGAGGAAATGGGTGCGCGAGTCGTGCAACGCCGCTTCGACAATTGGTCCGCCCATCAGAATTGGGCGCTCGAGCAGATTCCGTTCAAACATCCCTGGGTCTTTTATCTCGACGCCGACGAACGGATGACAGAAGAGCTGAAGGATGAGCTGGTTTCCATTGCGGCTGATTCGACTCGGGGCGACGTGGCCTACTACTGTGGCCGCCGGAATATGTTCATGGGCCGCTGGATCGGGCATGCCATGCCGCCTGGCATGATCATGCGTCTATTCCGTCCTCGCCACGTGCGATTTGAGCGCTTGGTTAACCCGGTTCCCGTGATCGACGGCTCTCATGGCTACCTCCGCGGCATGCTGGTCCACTACAACTTCAGCAAGGGGATCTCGGAGTGGATCGAAAAACATAACCGCTACTCGCAGTTGGAGGCGCAGGAGGGGATGAAGCTGCTCCTCCAGCCCTCGGAGACACAGCCGGAACTGTTCAGCACCGATCGCGCACTGCGCCGTCGCGCCCTCAAAAATCTTTCCTTTCGATTGCCCTGGCGGCCGTTTTTGAAGTTTCTATATTTGTATATCTGGCAACGGGGGTGCATGGACGGACGGGCAGGATTTACCTACTGCGTACTGCAATCCTTCTATGAGTACCTGATCGTGCTGAAGATGCGAGAACTCGAACGGCGGGAACGGGGCTTACCAACCTGAAAGGAATCGAGACGACCCTGCCAGGCGTCTCTGCCTATATGGCTAAAACAATCTTCATCAACCGGTACTTTTATCCCGACCACTCCGCGACCAGTCAGCTCCTCAGCGATCTCGCCTTTGACCTCGCCTCTCGCGGCCAGGACATTCATGTGATTACCGGTGGTCAACTCTATACCGATCCCCGGGCGTCGCTTCTCTCCGAGGAAGTGATTTGCGGTGTACATGTGCATCGTGTGCGCACCTCACGGTTCGGCCGCGCGCGAATGTGGGGGCGGATGCTCGACTATCTGACGTTTTATGCCGGCGCGACGTGGCGATTGCTTCGCTCGATCAGACGGGGCGATGTGGTGGTGGCCAAAACCGATCCTCCGATGATGTCGGTCTGCGCCGCCTGGGCGGCCAAGATCAGACAAGGTGTGCTGGTCAATTGGGTTCAGGACCTGTTTCCTGAAGTGGCCACTTCTCTGGATGTCTCTGGTGTGCGTTTTGTCGCACCGATGCTGAAACGGTTGCGCAACGGGTCGCTATTGCAGGCTCGATCGAACGTCGTGCTCGGCGGACGCATGGCCCAGCGCCTCCGTGACGAGGGGGTTCCGTCCGATCGGATTACGGTGATCGAGAACTGGGCCGACGGAGACGTCATTCAACCGGTCTCCAAGGAAGACAATCCGCTTGTGCGCGAGTGGCAACTGGACGGCAAGTTCGTTCTGGGCTATTCAGGCAATATGGGGCATGTCCACGAGTTCAAGACCATGATCGATGCGGCGGAGCGATTGAAAGAGGAGCGCGGCATCGCCTTCGTATTTATCGGCGCCGGCATTGCGCGGCCATGGCTCGAAGCGGAAGTCGCGGCGCGGGGCTTGACGAACGTGCAGTTCCGCCCCTACCAGCCGGCCGATCGTTTGCGTTGGAGCCTGAGCGTGCCGGACGTGCATGTCATTTCGTTGAGGCCGACGCTGGAAGGGATGATTGTGCCGAGCAAGTTTTATGGCATTGCCGCTGCGGGACGGCCGGTCATTCATGTCGGCGATCCTGATGGAGAGATTGCCCGTATCCTGGAGCGCGAACAATGCGGGTGGAGTTTCTGTATCGGTGAGGTCGGTCCCATGGTGGAATGCATTCGAGAGTTGTCTGATAACCGTCACAAGGCGACCGAAGCCGGGCAGCGGGCGCGACAGGCATTCGATCGGCAGTATGCCCGTGTGCATGCCCTGCAGACCTGGCGGACGCTGCTTGAATCTGTGTCCGCTCCCGTTTCCCGTCTCCAGGCGCAAGCCGAACCGGCATTGCTGGTTGCGGCTGGAAAAGAATAATGCGCCGGCACACGATTGCGCTGCTCGTGCTGATCTTGCTCACTGTCGCCACTGCGATAATCGTGCTGTCTCGCGCGCTTTCCACGATTGAACAGACGGCTGTGGCCGCGGTCCCGCGTCCGTTCGTCGTGTTTGACGCTACGCTCTATACGAACAAGCCCTCGCTCGCGGACTACCATGTCCATCCCTTCACGATGCTGTACGAGTCGCGCCTCTTTGTGGCCAACCAGTTATCGCCCTCGATGCCTTCAGAGGTCATCGTGCGGTCTCTCGCGTATGAGCTGCGTGCATCGACGGATCCGGTGGTCCTCGACATCGAGCGATGGCCGCTCACTGGAGATGGCGTGGCGGTGGCATCGACTGTGGCCAAATATCTCTCCTTGCTCTCGTGGGTCAAGGGCGAGGCGCCAGACGTTCCATTCGGACTCTATGGTACCGTGCCGATTCCCGATTATTGGCGCGCAGCCAGTGATCCGATGAGTCCGCAATTCCTGGCGTGGCGCAGGGACAACGATCGGCTGGCTCAGATCGTCGATCACGTCGATGCGCTGTATCCCTCGATCTACACGTTCTATCCAGACCGCCAGGCCTGGGTCGCCTATGCTAAGGCACACATCGCGGAAGCCCGCCGTCTCGCAAAAGGCAAGCCTGTCTACGGCTTTCTTTGGCCGCTGTATCATAACCAAGGCAATGAGTTGCTCGGCCAGCGGCCGATCGAACCGGACTATTGGGACCTGCAATTGGCCACGATGGCGCAACATGCCGATGGCGTTGTGATCTGGGGAGGGTGGGGAGATCATGGACCGGAACCCTGGAATGAAGAGGCTCCCTGGTGGCAGGTGACGAAACGGTTCATGCAGCAACTTGGTCCCTCTTCTCTCAGTGCTCCCACCGCCGCCAGGGCCCAATAATGTCGTGAAGCGGTTCATTTCATAGCGCTATCTCGGCCTGGCCTCGATCAATTTCCCTCGCTGCATGCAATCGAGAGCCCTCCGACTCACCCCTGTATCCCCCCAACTTGTTTTAACATTTTGTTAACACAAACTTGATATTGGCGATGCCATCGTTTTGCCGGTGAACGATAGACTGAGCCTCCTACTAATCGCCTAGCTCCTATGTGAGGGCTCGTCTGGTGGATGAGACCTGTTGAGAGGACCCGGATGAATAGTCACCCCACAGTGTTCGAAACCCCGCTGCCTTCTGTTTCCGTGATGTCTCAGACACGACTGCTGGTGGGCATGAGTGCTTGGGTGTTCTGGGGCGTACTGGCCGTTGTGCTGGCAGTGCTGGGCTATCTCTACGCAGACAGCCTGCGAGTCCTGGCGCAGTCCTGGCTGGAAGATGACAATTATAGTCATGGGCCGTTCATTCCACTCATCTCCCTGTACCTGATTTGGCTTCGATGGAATCAGTTGCGCGCGGTCGTGCGACAGGGCGCATGGTGGGGACTCCCGATCGCAGCCGTTGGACTCGTTGTCTATGTCGTCGGCGAGTTTGCCGCCATGCATGCGGTGGTCCAGCTCTCGTTATGGGTTGTGAGCGTGGGATTGCTGACATGTGTCATCGGGCTGTCCGGTATCCGCCTGCTGGCCTTTCCCTTGCTGTACCTTCTCGCCGCCATTCCAATGCCGGAATTTCTGCAGGGGGAATTATCCAATCGTCTCCAGTTATGGTCCTCGGCCTTGGGGATCGGATGTCTCCAATTCATCGGGGTCATGGCCTACCGGGAAGGCAATGTGATCGATCTGGGGCCGATCCAACTGCAAGTCGTCGAGGCCTGCAGCGGGCTCCGGTATCTGTTTCCCCTCACGGCGCTCACGTTGCTCGTGGCCTATCTCTATCGTGAATCGCTCTGGAAACGTGTGCTGCTCGTGCTGTCCAGTATTCCCATCTCGATCCTCCTCAACGGCTTTCGGATCGGTACCATCGGCCTGTTAGTCGAGACCTATGGCAAGAGTGCGGCCGACGGCTTCAGCCATTTCTTCGAGGGCTGGATCTTCTTCGTGGCGAGTTTGGGTCTCCTTTGTGCTGAGATGTGGCTGTTGGCTCGTGTGGGTGCGGCCACATCGCGTCGTCCATTTATCGAATTGATCGGTCCTCCGTCAGATGACATACGCAGAACGGCGTCGACACTTGCCGTGTCCCCCCCGGCTGGTCCTGTGTCTCCGGTTCCCATCCTGGCGGGAGGGGCACTGCTTATTCTGGCGGCCTTGGTTGCTCCATCAGTTGCCCCGCACGAGTTTCCTCCTCCTGCGCGGCAGCCGTTGCTCGACTTTCCCTTGCAGCTCGGCGAATGGTCAGGTGTCTCTTCTGTCATGGAGCGACAGTACCTCGACGCCTTGCAATTGGACGATTACGTGCTCGCGGACTACAGCGCGGTCGAGAAGGTTCCGGTCAATCTGTACGTGGCCTATTATCTCTCACCGAAAAAAGGCCGCTCGTCGCATTCCCCCCGGCAGTGTATTCCCGGCGGGGGCTGGGAGATTTCCTCTTTCGAGCCGCTGATGTTTGATCAACGGCAGGATATGACTAAGGCGTTGGAGGTCAATCGTCTGGTGATTCAGAAGGGCGGACAGAAACAGATTGTGTACTACTGGTTCAAGCAACGTGATCGCTGGATCACCAGCGAATATGGCGTGAAGTTCTATCTCTTTTGGGATTCCTTGACGCGCCACAGGGCAGACGGCGCGCTCGTGCGTCTCGTGTCGGGCGTCAATGCCGGCGAGACCGAGGCCATCGTCGATGCGCGTCTGCAGACCATGGCCGGTCTCGTGACACCGCTGTTAGACCGTTATGTTCCGGATTAAGGAATGACGGATATGGGCACGGCGATATTTTTCAGCTTCATGGGATCGTTGATCATCTGTATGGCATTGATCCCGGCGTTGACGTCATCTGCCTGGCGGTTCCAGTTTGTCGACGTTCCACGCGAACGCCATGCCCATGATGCGCCGATTGCCAAAGTCGGGGGAATCGCGTTTGCGATCGCGACTTTTGCGGCTGTACTACTCTGGTCGCCCAAGGAACAGTTGATTTTGATCAGTCTGCTTGGCGGTGCGGTCATCCTTCTCTTCGGCATGTGGGATGATCGGAACGGCCTCAACCATCGCATGAAGTTTAGCGGGCAAATACTGGCTGCCGCTATTGTTGTCTGGTTTGCCGGTGTTCGTCTGACGACCGTACCCTTCATGGATGAGACCCTGCTTCCCCTCTGGTTGGCCGTTCCACTCACCGTTCTGGTGATCGTGGGGGTGACGAATGCCGTCAACCTGGCGGACGGACTCGATGGTTTGGCCGGCGGGTTGTCTCTGCTCAGCTTTGCGGGCATTGCTTATCTCGCGTACCAGGCGAACGAGCCGCTGCTGGTGCTGTTGATGGTATCGGTCCTGGGAGGGCTGTTGGGATTTCTCCGCTTCAATACCTACCCGGCCAAGATCTTCATGGGCGATGCCGGGAGCCAGTTTCTGGGCCACTATCTGGCCGTGGCCGCTATTTTGTTGACCGATTCCGGCAGAACGCTCTACAGCCCCTTGCTGGCGCTGTTTATTTGGGGGGTGCCCCTGCTGGATACGATTGGAGTGATGGGGCAGCGCCTATTGGAAGGCCGGTCCCCGTTTGTCGGCGATCGCAACCACATCCACCACAAGTTGTTGGCCAGAGGGCTGACCCATGGACAAGCCGTTACGGTGATCTACCTTGCTCATGGCGCGATGGTGAGTTGCGCCTATTTGTTACGGTGGCAGTCGGATGCCGTCCTATTGGGTATCTACCTCTTATGGGCCGCGGCGATTCTCTCCATGTTCGTTCGATCGCCCCAGCAGACGGCGTTAGCGATCCTGTCCACAGCAACGAACGGCTCCGTCCAAGCGACGGACCATCGATTGCAGGTACGAATCGGAGAATGGGCACTTGCGGCGCTTCAAGTGGCGGTGCCTCTCTATCTCATCGCATCGGTGGCGATGCCGAGGGAAATTCCTTGGGATGCCGGGATGATCGCTGCGGGATTGCTGATAGCCCTGTTGGGTTCACTGGCGGCAGGTCGCGGAACGCCATGGGCCGTACGGATGGGTCTGTATGTCGGGAGTACCTGCCTGATGTACTACAGCGAAATCTCCCCGCGCCTTTCCGGACCAGAAATGATGACGCCCGTCAATATCGGGTTCGTGATCTTAGCGGGACTCGTCGTGTTGACCATCCGGTTTGCCGGGGAGGACCGGTTTCAAACGACACCGTTGGACTACTTGATTGTCTTATTGGCGGTCGTCATGCCGTTCTTGCCGGACATGACCGCGGGCGACGTGCCGGTCAGTCTTCTCGCGGCAAAACTGATTGTGTTGTTCTTTTCATTCGAGCTGCTGCTCCATATCTATGCTTCTGCGGCCACCCGCTTGGGCTGGGTTTCTGCTTGGATGTTGGGCGGGTTGGTGTTACGGGCCTGGTGGTGGTGATCGGATTGTGGAAGGGGAGGCAGGTGTCATGAAACAGGGTATCGCTCTCGTGCTGGCAGTTCTGATGATGAGCGGGTCTCTCGGCTGCGGAGGCCCCGAGGAGCGCAAGGCCAAGTATCGCCTCCACGCGCAGGAATACTTTCAGCAGGGCAATTTCCCCAAGGCCCGCGTGGCGATCCGGAATGTCCTGAAGATCGATCCCAAAGACGTCGAAGCCTATTTCCTGTATGCGCAAGTCGAGGAGAAAGAGCGGAACTGGCGCAATGCCGTTGCGGGGTATCAGCAGGTGGTGGAATTGAGCCCTGATCACGACCGCGCGCAGATGAAGCTGGCCAAGTACTATCTGGAAGCGCGCGCGCTGGAGCAGGTGACGAAGATCACGGATCGGATTCTGTCGAAGACCCCGGGACATGTCCCTGCGCAGGCATTACAGATTGCCGTGACGGCCGTGTCCGGGAAGTTGAGCGAGGCTCTCAGCCAAGCTGAACGCTTGATCGCCACTGCCCCTGCTGAGACCGATGCGGTCTTGCTCATGGCGTCGTTGTACGCGGCCAATCAGCGCGGAGAGGCAGCGCTCCCGCTGCTCCGGCAAGCGCTGGAAGCCCAGCCGCAGAACCTTGAATTCCTCGACACTCTGGCCACGATCTTGATCAAGCAGGGACAGATGGAAGAAGCAGGATCGACGCTGCAACGGATCATTGCGCTGGAGCCGACGATTATGAATCACCGGCTGCGTCATGTGGCCTTCTACGATCAGCAGCAGCAATACGATAAGGCTGAAGCGGTGCTCAAGGAGGCGATCCGGCTCGATCCCGACAACGAGACGCAACGGCTGACATTGGTCGAGTATGTGGCGAAGCGGCGCGGACTGGAGCAGGCCGAATCAGCCCTGCTGGATGCGCGCAAAGACCTGCCGCGTTCGGGCAAGCTATGGTTCGCGCTTGGGGGTTTGTACGAATCGACGCAGCGGGTAGACAAGGCTCGCGAGACCTATCGTGCCATCCAGGATGAATTTCATGGGAAGCCTGAGGGGTGGGAAGCCAAAGTGAAGCTCGCAGGTCTCGATTGGGCGGCAGGCAAAACCGATGACGCGGAACGCCAGCTTCAAGACGTGCTGAAGGAAAACGCTCGATCGGTCGACGCGTTGTTGTTGCGGGGAAAGATCGCCTTGCAGCGTGGGAACGGAAAAGACGCCACGCAGGATTTCCGGTCCGTGCTCAAGGACCAGCCTGAATCGGCTGACGGACATCTGTTGCTCGCACGAGCCTATTTGATGACGGGTGAGACGACGCTCGCCCGCGAGAGTTTGGCTGTCGCGCTCAGCGTGAAGCCGACGTTGATGGAAGCCCAGCTGATGCTGGCGGGACTGGATGCGTCCGTTGGCCATACCAAAGAAGCACGAGAACGCTTGGAACCGCTCATCGCTCGCGATCCCGGTAACGTGACCCTGTTGGGCATGATGTTTCAGTTGCAGACACAGGAGAAGGATTGGGGACAGAGCCAAGAGACGTTGACGAAGCTGCGGACTGCCGGCGCGGACCAGACGGTCGCGGATTTGGCGGAAGGGCATGTCGCCATGGCCCAACAGCAATGGGACAAAGCGGACGCCGCCTATTCCCGAGCCGCCGAACAACGGCCACTGGCGCCGGAACCGCTCCTGGCCCTGGTGCAGCTTGGGATCAAGCGTGGGCAGGTTGCTCAAGTGCAATCTCGGCTTGAAACATTGTTAGCGGCCCATCCCGATCATCCTTTTGCGGATGGATTTCTGGGCGAGCTGTTGCTGACGAAAGGCGATACCGCGGCGGCCATCGCGCATTTTGAATCCGCGGCGCGTCTGAATCCAAAGTGGAGCACTCCCTGGGTCCACCTGGCCCGCCATCACTACGCGGGAAAACATCTGACGGAGGGGGACGAGGCCCTGCGCAAAGGGCTTCAAGGGAGTCCGGACAATGAACAGATGCGCTTGCTGCTGGCGGTGAGTCTCGATGCGCAGCGACGGTTCGACGAGGCCATTGTCCATTACGAAACGGTGCTAAAAACGAATCCGAAGTCGATGCTGGCCGCAAACAATCTCGCGGCGACATTGGTCGATCACAAAAGCGATCCAAAGAGTCTTGAGCGGGCTCTGACGCTGAGTCGGGCCTTTGAGTCGCAGACGCCGAATCCCTATCTGCTCGATACCTTGGGGTGGGCCCACTATAAGTTGAACCACGGGGGGGATGCCGTGCGTTTACTGAAGCAAGCCACGGCCTTGGCGCCGGACCATCCGGTGCTGAACTATCATCTTGGTGCGGCGCTGTCGAAGTCCGGACAGCCTGGCGACGCGCTGGTGTATTTAAGGAAGGCCGTAGCGGCAGGCACGCCGTTTGAGGGATTGGATGCTGCGAAGGCGCTGCTGGCGGAGGTGGCGGGATGAGGAAATTTCTGCAGGGAGGATTGGTTCGCCGCTTCGTGTGTGCGGCAACGGTTGCAGGGGGACTCTGTCTGTTCGGGATCAACCTGAGTCAGGCGGCAGAGGCGGCGGTCGCCGAACCCAGCTACCTGCTCGGCCCTGAAGATGTGCTGAAGGTGGCGGTGTGGAAAGATGAGCATCTCACGCAGGAAACGGTGGTGCGCCCCGACGGGATGATCACATTCCCGCTGATTGGAGATGTGTCCGCGACGGGTCGTACGGCAGAGGACGTTCGCGTCGAAATAGCGAAACGGCTGAGCAAGTTTCTCCCGAATCCCAATGTGACGGTTACCGTGCTGAAAGTTCTGAGCAACCGCATCTATGTGCTCGGCCGCGTGAATAAGCCGGGTGAGTATCTCGTCGGCCACTACACCGATGTGCTGCAAGCCTTGAGCATGGCGGGGGGATTGACGCCCTATGCGGCGGAGAACGACATCAAGATCATGCGCCGTGGCGGAGCCAATCAGCAGGTCTTCCATTTCCGGTATGGAGATATGCAGAAGGAAAAGGACCTGAAACAGAACATTTTGTTGGAGCGTGGCGACGTGGTGATGGTGCCGTGACCGAATGGGACCATCGAATGCCGATTTCAAGCCTGTGTCCGTGGGAATCCGGCTGCGAATGCGCATCTTGGCCGGCTTGTGTGGCCTGATGCTGATGACGTCTGCCGGTATTCGAGGAGAGGTTGGTGCGGCCGAATGGTCGGCAGAGCCGTCGTTGAGCGTGAAAGGCGAGTACAACAGCAATTTATTATTGTTCAATGGGAACAATGAAGTCTGGGGCCATTGGGTCAGCCCGGCTGTGAAATTCAAGGGATCTACAGAATCGTTGGCAGTAGAGGGAAACGTCAAGAGCGACTTCGTTCAATACTACGGCAACCAGGACAGAAGCCTGACGAATCTGTATTTCCCGTTGCGGGCCTCGTACCAGTCGGATCGGCATACGTTCGGATTCGAGGGCGGCTTCACCAGGGACAATACGTTGATGGGGGAATTGAAACAGACCGGATTCGTGTTGGGTTTCACCCAACGAAGCCTGTGGACGGCCATGCCCAGTTGGACGGTTGGCATCACGGAACGGCTCTCCTGGCAAAGCAACTACCAGTTCATGGATGCGCAGTATGAAAACGGGCTTCGATTGGGTCTCGTGGATTATCAAGTGCACGGGGGGACGACGGGACCGACCTATAACCTCGGTCTGTTGGATCAAGTCCAACTGACCGGCGAATACACGGTGGTCCTCACGCCCGCCATCCGGCAAGACTCCACCTATTACGGCCTGCAGGGCGGGTGGACTCACGACTTCGGCCATGAGATGACCGGTTCATTCTCCGGAGGAGTTCGGTTCGTGACCTCGACGCAAGAGATTCCAGGAGGGGCGCTGACCGATCGTGAGACTGTCTGGGTCTACAAAGGGACTCTCCGGAAGAACTTTGAGCGCACGACGATTCAGATGGACGTCAGTCGAGAGATCAATCCCAGCGGGTTCGGCCTGTTGCTGCAAAGCGATCGCCTGGGCGGATCACTGTCGCACAACCTGACTGAAACCCTGAGCGCTTCGTTGAATGGAGGCCTCTACTTTGTGTCGGGGGTCGTGACCAATGCCACGAGCGGCTCCGTGCCGCAGTCGAGCTTCACCTCGTTGAGCCCGAGCCTGTCATGGAAGTTCAGTCCATGGTGGACGCTGGATGTTTCGTACGCCTATGCGGAACGTGCCGTGAATAGCCTGAATCAATGGAATTTCTCACATTCGACGTTTGTCATGGTGACGTACGGAGGACAGAAATGGTCGGTGTCCCGATGAGCAGCGGCCGTGCGCCTCAGGCGACAAGAACGATGGACGCTCCGGCAAAAGATCTCTATGACTATCTGGCATTGCTGCGCCGGCGCAAGACCTTGATTCTCATGGTCGCCGCGTCGCTCTTGGCGGCCAGCGCCGCGCTGGCGTTTCTGCTGCCGGCGGTATATCGGTCGACTGCGACGATTCTCATCGAAGAGCAGGAAATTCCACCCGATCTCGTCCGATCGGCCATTGCAACCTACGCCGATCAGCGTATCGAGACGATCAAGCAGCAAGTCTTGAGCCGTTCGACCTTGTGGCACATCGTCGAGCAATATGGCCTCTACAAGGATCTTCGGAAGCGGAACCCGACGGAAGAAGTTCTCGCTCGTTTCGTCAAGGACATCCAGATCGACGTGATGAACGTGAAGGTCATCGATAAGCGCACACAGAATCCCACCCAGGCGACGATTGCCTTTACACTGTCGTACGATGGCGAGAGCCCTGAACTGGCACAGAAGGTAGCGAATGAGCTGACCAGCTTATTCCTGGGTGAAAATCTCAAGACCCGCGAACGGCATGCGCAGGAAACCACCGCGTTCTTGAAGCGCGAGGCCGAGAGTCTTTCGCATCATATCCAGGATCTGGAAGGCAAGCTGGCGGGGGTGAAACAGCGAGCCGCCGGTGCGCTTCCCGAACTGGTGCAACTGAATATGCAGCTCATGAGTTCGACTCAACGGGAAGTCATCGATAGCGACCGCGAGATCAGAAGCTTGAAAGAACGAAAGACCTACCTGGAAGGAGAGCTGGCCACGCTGAAGCCGCATACCCCTCTCATCAATGCGAGCGGCGACCGGATGCTGGATACGAGCGAGCGCTTGAAGGCGCTGCGCGCCCAATATGCCAGCGCATCGGCCTACCTCGAACCAGAGCATCCCGATCTCATCAAGATGAAACAGGAGCTGTCGTCGCTTGAGAAGGAACCAGGCGCGACGGATGGGCGTGAGGAACTATCGAAGCGTCTGACAGCGGAGCAGGCGTCGCTCGCGGCATTGCGTGAACGGATGGAGGCCTCGCATCCCGATGTGGTGAAAGCTCAGAATGTCGTCGCCTCGCTCGAACGAGAACTGCAGGCCGCAGTAGCCAGGCCGCCAAAACCGCTCACCGTGAAGCCAGAGAATCCTGCCTATATCAACATTCAGTCGCAGTTGGCATCGACGACGGCGTCACTGCAATCTCTGGAAAAGGCACGGGTAGATCTGAAACAGCGAATGGCCGAATACGCCAAGCGAGTGGAGACGACACCGACGATCGAGCCCGAGTATCTTGACCTACTGCGGGATCGTGAAAATTCTGTGCGCAAATACCAGGAGATTACCTCTCGCTTAATGGAAGCTCAGGTCTCCGGTGAATTGGAAGTGCAACGAAAAGGGGAGCGGTTCTCGCTGATCAATCCGCCGGAGTTGCCGGAGAAGCCCGACCGCCCCAACCGGATGGCGATTCTGCTGCTGGGTGCGTTTCTCGCCGTCGCCGGAGGAGTAGGAACCGGCGTCGTTGCGGACAATGTGGATCGCACGATCCATACGTCCGACCAGCTTGGTCGCGCCATGGGGATGCTCCCGTTAGGTGTGATTCCCTATCTGCCGTCTGAAGACGAAGTGGCGCAGCTTGGACGCCGCCGAGCGGTTGTCGGTCTTGCCGGACTCGGCGTGCTGGTGGTTGGCGCAGTCGTCCTCCACCTGACATGGATGCCTCTGGATGTGTTGTGGTACACGATCATGAGAAAACTTGGCTGAGCGGGAGAGAAGGGGAACGGCTGATGGACTATTTGCAACAGGGGCTAGAACGGTTCAAGCAAGAGCATGGATCGGAGGTACCGCCTCAGAGGCGGCAAGCCGGCGCGTCCCGACCGGTGCCCCCGCCCATCGTCTATACCTCGACGAAAACCGTTGAACTCACCGATGAGACGATGCGGACCCAACGGCTGATTTCCGGGTTCGAAGGAGGCGCCTTTGTCGACGCCTTTAAAATGCTGCGAACACAGGTCGTGAAACAATGCCGTCAGAACGGGTGGAATGTATTGGGCGTGACGAGTCCGACTCCACACGAAGGAAAAACGCTCACGGCGGTGAATTTGTCACTGGCGCTGGCGATGGATTTGGCTCACACGGTTCTGCTCGTCGATGCCGACATGCATCGGCCGGCCGTTCACGAGGCCTTCGGTATGGATAGCTGTCCCGGCTTGACCGAGCATCTCTTTGACGAGGTGCCGCTCGAACAGCTGTTGATTCACCCCGGGATCGGCCGGTTCGTGTTTCTTCCAGGCGGACGCGTGATCGCGAATTCCGCAGAGGCTCTCGCCTCGCCCAAGATGGCGGTGTTGGTGGAGGAACTGAAGCACCGGTATCCCGCAAGGCTTCTGGTATTCGACTTGCCGCCGCTGTTATCGCGCGCCGATGTCCTGGGGTTCGTTCCACACATCGATGCGCTGCTCCTGGTCGTCGAAGAAGGCCGGACGGCCTCGACGGATGTGAAGCGGGCCATGGGGCTGCTCAAGGGAAGCGTGCCGGTCCTTGGCGGCATCTTGAATAAATCCGGCCGAGGGGCACTCACGAAGCGTCGGGCGAACGACCTTCTCATGACAAGTTCGAGGTAACGGATAGATGTACGAAACCTATTATCGGCTGCAGATCAAACCGTTCACGCTGCTGCCGGACCCCGGATTTCTCTTCCTGGGATCCAAGCACAAGATGGCGCTGAGCCTGCTGGAATATGGACTGGTCAACGGTTCCGCCTTTATCGTGATCACCGGTCATCCGGGCACAGGGAAAACCACGCTTCTGAACCGTTTGTTGGAGCAATCGCGCCATCAATGGACGATCGGCCTGTTGGCGAATACGCATGAGGGGTTGGGCGGGCTCATGCCTTGGATTACGGCATCTTTCGGCCTGGAGACGAAAGGCAAGAGCGAAGTGGAGCTCTATCATGAGTTCGGGAGGTTTCTCGAGGGGGAGCAGGCTGCCGGACGGCGTGTTTTGCTGGTTCTCGACGAGGCCCAGAACGTCGGATCGGTGATGCTGGAAGAACTGCGCCTGCTCTCGAACCTGAACGATGGGCGGCGGCGTTCGTTGCAGATTCTGCTGTCGGGACAACCCGCGCTTCGAGATCTCTTAGAAGGGCCTGGGATGGAACAGTTCGCCCAGCGCATCGCAGTGGAATATGCGCTCGAGCCGCTGGCCAAGGAGGAGGTCATTGCCTATATCGCCCATCGAGTTCACATAGCCGGTGGACGGAGGCCGTTGTTTTCCAGACTTGCCTGTTTGAAAGTCTTTGCGTTGACCGGCGGGGTTCCCCGGCTGATCAATCAGCTCTGTGACCATGCGTTGGTGTATGGGTATGCCGCACAGGTCGAAATGATCACGGCACAGGTCGTTCTCGATGCCGCACGTGTCCGTGACAAGAACGGATTTCTGCCGTTTCGGGCAATTCCTGACACGATCGAGCCGAGCCTGAGCGAACTCGAGGCGGAAGCGGAGGAGGTGGCCGCACAGACTTTAGTGCGGTCTGAGCCGAAGGGATCCTCGCCGAGCACAAACCCGGCATCTTCGCCTGATCCCGCATCTTTCTACCGCAAGGCCCTTTCATTGAAACAGGCGGGAGAGTTTTCTCAGGCCCTCGCACTCTTGGACCGGCTGACGGACGATGGAGTATGGGGCATCAAAGCACTCGGGCAGAAAGGACTCTGCTTGAAGGCGATCGGTCGGTACGAGGATGCGCTGGCCGCTTTTCGCACGGCGCTTGACCGTCCGTCTGGATCGCCGCAGGACCTGGTCTCGCTCCGGTATCTCTACGCAAGGACGCTGGAATCCATGGGACGGTCCCAAGAGGCCGTCGAGTACTATCGAACGATCAGCCGTGAGAGCCGACAGTATCGCGATGTGGCCGTGCGGCTCGATCAGCTGGCCCCCTCCACGCCGCTTGATGCCGAGGCCATGGCCTCCCCACCAACGTGGTTACAGTCGTTGGTCAGGAGCTGTAGCCAACTTCTTCGCAGCACCAGCTGACCGACCAACCAACCATTCACCCCCATCCTTCTGGCAAGTTAACCGTTACCGGACCTAGCCGTAACCTGTCTGTAATCCCCGATTCCTATTCTGCTCCCAGCAATATGTCCTGGTACATTTCTGAGCTGCGGAGGGCGGATGAAAATCGGATTGAGTCGTGCAGTCTGTCTGGCAGGAGGCCTCATCGCATCGATCCTGTTCGGGGCATCGGATGGATATGCAGGAAAACTTGAAGATCTCCTGTTGGAAAACAAGCAAATCACGGTCGATCAGTGGGTTCAGCTCAAGGCCGATGAGGAAAAGCGGCAGGTCAAGGAGTTCGAGGAAAGTCGGGGAGTCGGCGATGTGCCGATTCGAGAGCGCTGGTACGAAAAAATCAGCATACGTGGCTATACCCAATTCCGCTATAACAACTCCACCAATAATAATCTGTTGATCAATCAGCAGGGAGACCGCTCGATCGGAAAGAACGATGAGTTCTTCTTGCGCCGGGCTCGTGTGATCGTCAGCGGACAACCGCATGAGCGTGTGTTCATCTATGTCCAACCGGAGTTTGCCAGTCTCTTGGCCGGGACCGAACAGACTGTCACGTTACGTGACTGGTATGCCGATCTCTTTCTCACGGAAAACAAGGAATGGCGAATCAGGGCCGGACTGTCGAAGGTGCCGTTTGGGTTCGAGAACATGCAGTCCAGTCAGAACCGCCTGGGCCTAGACCGGAACGATGCGATCAACAGCGCCCAAAACAATGAACGGGACCTCGGCCTGTTTCTCTACTATGCGCCGACACATGTGCGAGAACGATTCCGTCGTCTCGTAGACAGCGGACTCAAGGGCTCAGGTGATTACGGCATGCTCGGCATCGGCGTTTATAATGGGCAGACGGCTAACAAGCGCGATGCGAACAAGGACAAGCACGTCGTATTCCACTCCATGTATCCGATGGAGTTCCCCAATGGACAAATGTTTCAGGTCGGTATGGATGCCTATACCGGACAATTCAACGTTTCGACGGCGCCGGTGGTGCCTCTCGCAGGAGTTCCCAACGAGCAGGTGTTGGGAGGGTTTTCGCCAATTCTGAGAAACGGTGGAAATTATCTGGACGAGCGGGTCGCCTGGCACTTCGTGCTCTTTCCCCAGCCCTTCGGTCTTCAAGGGGAATACACGATCGGGCGGGGCCCTGAATTGAACCGAGCCAGGACAGAGGTCACAAGCGGCACCCTCCGGGGGGGATATCTTCAGTTGTTCTATAACTACCGTTGTGAAAGTCTCTGTGAGAGCGTCATGCCGTTTGTCCGCGCGCAGGAATATTATGGCGCGAAGAAGCACGAAGCGAATGCTCCGAAGAATACGGTGCGGGAGGTGGAGGTTGGCTTGGAGTATCGGTTCAATCAGGCGCTCGAACTGACGTTGGAGTATACCTGGACACAGCGGACGTCAGCAGACTCGTCCGCGACTCCCGCATCCTGTGCCGACAATTCTCTGGGGATAGGGGCGCCGGCTTGTATCCAGACCCCCTATCAGCTTCAGTCAGGCAACTTGGTCCGATTTCAGCTTCAGTGGAGTTTTTAAGCGGTTTCGGCAGGGAGAGATTGCAACGGATGGAGTTCTACGGCGCCGTAGAGACTGGCTTCACGGGCAGGCGGTGCACCTGAATGATCAGCTCGCGCCTATCCCATTTGAGCAGCTTCCCGACTCCGAAGGAATCTGTCGATCGCTGAAACTCCGGTGGCTCGAACCGCAATGTCCCTTTCTGGGGGGTCAGAGAGCGAAGGGGAGTTAGTCTGTCATCCTCTGTATCGGCTACGGTGGTATCGGCAGTGGTATGGGTGTCCGACCGATTGTTGCTCAGCAAGACATGCAGGTCCTCTCCATCCAGAAACATCCCGCCTGACGTGACTTCGCGTTTGACGCCTGACACATGCCGGGACTGGTAGAACGTGACCACTTCCTCGGGCGTAGCCTTGCCGATGGCCAGGCTCAGCAACGGAGCCCAAAAGAGGACAGCATCCTCGTCGAACGCTCGGTGCCGGCGCGGAATACTCAAGTCGTCGTAGAGTGGCAATCGCACCAGCGGCTCTTGGATCACGATACCTCGCAGGACTGCCGCCATACGCTCGGTTGATATGTCGGCCGGATGGCTGTGTCCGCTATTCTGTCCAACAGAGGGATCGGCTTGGAGTCGAACGAACGCGTTCGGCGTCTCATAGATGGTGAGGGTCGGAAATTGCCCTGATGAACAGCCGACGAACGCCGTGAATCCAAGAGCGAGCCATGCATGGAAGCGAAAGAATGCAAGCGATCGTTTCATGCAGGTAGTCTTTTCCTCACGACGAGAAATGAAAAATTACTCGCTGATCGGACGGCCAGGCGACTCAAGTTGAACCGCTTTGACAGAGCCGGACCATTTGGATGTGAGTCGTGTCAGTTCAGCCAGGGACAGCGGAAAATATCCGTGATCGAGTGCGAGTTGCTGGCCTTGTTGGCTCAGGGCAAACCGCACGAGTTCCGTCAAGGCCTGCGACGGTGCAGTCTTAGGCGGCCTGGCGATATAGAGATAGAGGTTGCGCCTCAAGGGGTACGACCCATCCATGGCCGTTTGGAAGTTCGGCTCGATGTAGCGGCCACCCTTCACTGAAGCAATCGGAACGGGTTTCACCATCGAAGTCCGGTAACCGATTGCGCTAAACCCGATGCCTTGCGGGTCCTTGACCAGGTCCAGCACCACTGACGCAGATCCTTGGGCGTTGATCAACTGAGGGCGAAACGTCCCGCCTTTGCAGACTTCTTCTCTGAAGAGGTAACTCGTGCCGGATTTCCCGTTCCGTCCATGGAGTCGAATAGGAGCGTCAAACCATTCGTCCATCAGTCCAACGAGTCCCCAGGAGTCAACGGCGTAACTCAAGCCGCGCCGCCGTTCGCGGCAGAACATGGCATCCAATTCGTCCAGGGACAAACCGGTAATCGGATTGTCCCTGTGAACGAAGATGGCCAATGCATCGTTTGCGACGGGAACTTCAGTCGGTTCGTAGCCGTATTCCTTGACGAATACAGAGATCTCTGCAGCCGTCATGCGCCGGGACATCGCGGCGATCTCGGTCTGATGTGCGAGGAGAGCCTCCAGACCTGTTTCTGATCCCGCTCCTGTCGCGGTAATTTTCATCCCGGGATGCCGGCGAGAAAGATCGCCGACCCATGCGTCGATCAACGGTTTCATCGTGTCGGAGCCGGCGGCCGTGAGCTTCCCGGAAATCTGTTCCTGAGCGGCGTAGGCGGGAATCTGAGGGTCTAGTTCCGGTCGAACTTGAGCCAACGCCTCGAACCCAAGTCCGAGCGATAAGCCAAGAACGATGAGAGGGGACCAGAGGATCCATCGGCGATATTCCATCAATCATTGCTCCAATCAAGTATTGCTTCACGGTACCTAATCCTATTGTTATAAAAACCAGAGGTTTCTGCCAGGTCAACGATATGTTAACTCGGCGTTAACTCCAGGCAGTCATGAGGGTGCACAATTTGTCTTGAGGTGTAGGAGTTTACCGACAGTTAACACCACCCTAACGATGATTTTTTCATGTCCGGTCTATAGTCACCTCGTAATGTTGGCTACACCACCACCGATGACCGTCGCGCGGAATACGATTCTGATCTTCATGGAGGCTGAGCCATTCGCTCAGTCGCTCAAGAAGGCTTTCGACGCGAGCGGATATCAGAGCACGGTCGTGACGACCAAGTCTGCTGCTTATGCGGCAGCCAGAACATCCGTGCCCTCGCTGATCATCATCGATCGGCAACAGAGGACTCTTGCCAATTTGCGCCAACTCCAGACTCTCGTTGCCGTACCTATTGTCGCGGTGCAAGAGGGGACGGTCCCTTGTACCGAAGACGACTGTATCCGAGATTATGACCAAGGCGTAGACCTGGTCATCTGCAGTCAAAATACTCGTGAGCTCGTCGCCCGCGTGCGCGCTATCTTGCGGCGGCGTGAGCCTCGCCTGGAATCGACGACGTACTATAGTGCCGGCGCGCTTCGCATGGACCTGGACCGCCACGAAGTGACCGTCAACGGTCGATTGGTCGATCTGACTCCGAAAGAATTTCAGATCCTTCGTCAATTTCTCGAATCGCCCAGCCGGGCCTTCTCCCGTCAGGAAATGCTCAATCGGGTCTGGGGCGACGGGTTTGCCCTGGAAGAACATGCCCTCGACGTCCACATCCATTCCCTCCGGCAAAAGATCGAAGCGGATCCAGCTACCCCAAAAATCATCGTCACCGTGCGTGGTATCGGCTACAAACTGAGAGCCTAACGAGGTTTTCCTTTTTGCCATTCAGGCGCAATCGCTGCTGTTTCGGCGTGAGGTGTGTGGCCAGAGGCTAGGGGTGACCCAATCGTTCTGAGGCGGACTAAACTAATAGGTTCCAAACTGCTCAGGCCCCTTCCTTCCGCAAGATATGCGGAAGGAAGGGGCCTGAGTGAAAGTGCGTGAAGTACAGAGTGTTTAGAATTCGTCGATGGAGACCGGCCGGAGTAAATCGCGAACGGAGAGGATTCCCACCACCGATCCACCCTTGGTCACACCGAGGTGCCGTGTCTGGTGCCTGTTCATCAAGTCTGCCGCTTCGGTGAGGGGGCAGCGTTCTTCGATTCCGACAATCGGGCTGCTCATGATGTCTTCGACAGGAATAAAGTAGGGGCCACGGTCCGAGCCGACGACCTTCCTGACGATGTCCGATTCGGTGACAATGCCAATCACACGACCTTCATGAGAGATCAGCACGCTGCCCACATTGCAGGCCTTCATCAGCTTGGCCGCCTCGATCACCGAGGTGCCCGTATCGACGGTCACGAGATCTTTCTTCATCAATTGTCCGACTGTAATCATCTGTTCCTCCATTCAATGTAATTGTATTTCTATTAAGATGATCCTACCTGGTCTGCATTGCGCCCCAGTTAGAGGTGTATTACCGGTGCGTAAATTTCAGCACGTATGAGCAGCCTTGCCGAAACCCTGGATTGTGCCATTGCTGCTGCTTCATGCTAGCAGGCTCGCAGCCTCCATCCGTTAACCCAATCTTAACTGGAGCCCTGTCGCCTTCCTCAGTATTATCCCTTCGCCGATGTTCTGAATGGGATAAACCGGTTGGATGAAGGAAGATAGAACTCTATGAGCTGGACGACTCGTGTCTGGACCGTTGCGATCTGTCTGTGGGCTATCCCAACTCATGCCGCGGTTCTCGATCCCTGGGCCTTCACGTCGCTGGGGACCCTAAACGCGTCTGATGCCATCTCCATCAACACGGACACACTTCAACTTACTGGTGGGGCCTCCTACACCGGCGTGATCGATCCGGTATCCGGCGCGAGCATCTTCGCGTTCGATGACATCACCGCCACCAGTCTCTCCATCTTCGGAACCCGCACGTTGGGGTTGCTGTCGAAGGGCAATATCGCGTTCACCGAAACGATCGACCTGCTTGGCAGCGGTGGTCTTGATCTGGTCGCCACCGGCACGATGATACTCGCGAACTTACAGACCAAGGGAAACGGAGAGGCGGTATCTCTCACAGCCAATCAAATGAACGTGGGAGGGATGGTGGATGCTGGCGCCCGGTCGATTGTGGTGGCGAACAAGACTGAAGCCATAGGGCTAATTAGACCGAACAACATTGTGAGTGGAACGGCGGGGATTTCTGGCTCGAGCGGGTTAGTGGTCACGACCGGAATGGGGATCGCCCAACACAATGTGGAATTGGGCTCGGGTCTGATCAGTCTGACCGGCGGAACTATCTCGGGCCGAGTCGCCGTTTCTACGGCAGGTCAGATCATCGGCACTTCTGGAGTGAGCCTCGTTGCGCCTGTTCCGTTGCCCGCCGCACTTCCGTTATTTGCAACCGGGTTTGGGATACTCTCTCTGTTCTTGAAGCGCCGGAGACTCTCACGAAAGTGCGGGGTCGTTGCTTGACTTCGCACTCCGTCATCCACGTCGAGCACATCGTCGAAATCCAGGGTACTAGGTCCAGCATGTTCTCATTCTCATCCCATTGGCCTGGGTAAAGATCATCCGCCTCATTGTTCGAATTCGTCCCATCCGCTCATACGGCTGCCGAAGACCAGCGTTCTGTGGCTCGTGGTGACGAGGATGAGACCATTCTCGTTAGTCACCTTCGTGATGTGCTCGTGCAGGCCAAGTGCTTTTGAGGAGAATGCTCCGAGTAGCGGGCCGAATCCTATCAGACGCTCGTTGGTGACGGCCACCGCGCCGTAGTCGTTGCTGTGCATCCGTTCGACTCTTTCATGCACTCCGAGCGCTTCTTCGAACCAGATACCGTTCGCCCCGCGAAATCCATAGATATGGGTATCGGTCCTTACCAGACTGAACGTGGGCATCATCCTCCGCTCGACAATTTTCTCGCGCACATCGCGATCTATGTCGCTCCAGGCGAAGGTCCGGCTTGAGAATCCGAGCAGCCGCCGCGAGGTGACGACGATGGCATTGATCCCCTTGGCTCCAGAACCGACGACGATCTCCTGCACATCCAGAGGGATCTCCCGACGGCCGCTCAAGGGGCTGGTTGCTACGGCCTGCCCCCCTTCGATCCAGACGGAGACATCATCGTCGAGTTCAAGAGTCTGTGCGTTGGCCAAACTCAGAGGACAGGCCAGCGCAAGCATAAGCAGTGGAAAGACATACTGGGTTCTTGAGGCTGGTCCGATCCATATCACGAGTCATTGTACCGCAGTTGGAGGCGGGATCGAAGGACGCAGGGGAGACTGCAGGATATCGTACATCATTCGCTTTTCAGGGAAACGTACGGGACTATTACCTGCCTCATCACTTGATGTCGTAGTACTGGCCGAGCCCCTCTAGTTAGAATTCATCAATTCGAACAAGATCACAGTTTATCGGCGAGAAGCCGTCCGGACGAGAAAACTTCCGAAGAGCTGACTAGTTTCATTGCTGGACGGGTGGCCACTGCTAAAATGAGTCTCGCCGAAGTTGATAGAAAGCAGATAGTCGATCTTTCTTAGCTGAGCAGAGAATGGTGCACCGATTGAGGGAGATCAACGAAGGGTTAAGAACGAGTTACGCCGAAGGGCCGTGAGGGAAGGACGAGGAGGCATATTCTTTCCTGAGAGGTCGGCAGTATGTGAAGACGCCCAATTATTTACATACAGTGAGATATACCGCGACAGCGGGTGAGAGCGATTGATGCCACAAAAACACCGCCTTCCTTCGCGCACGTGTCCGTTCGATCTGTATGAAAGCGCGTGGCGAAAATCAGAATAGGTCGAATTGAATGGGACTGGCTGGTGGGCTCTCTCCGGCGGCATTGTAGGCCGTCACGGTAAGATCGTATCGCTCACCGATCGGCAGGTCTACGGTAAGCTGGGGCTCGGAGCCGGCATCGATTGTCTGTCGGACCGAGGTGGACAGGGCGGTGATGTACGCTCTGTATCCAGCCGCATTGCCAGATGAGGAAGGGCTCCACATGAAAGTTACTGTCCTTGTCGGGGACCTGTTTTCCGATCTGAGCGGTTCAGCGGCAGTCCCATTCTCCGGCGTATCGCGCTGAGATCCTCCTCCGATTGTTTCATAAGAGGCTGGAGCCCTATCTGCTGGCGCTGGCACATTCGCCGGATCGACGGCATCCCCGGATGTCGAAGGCGTGAGCGGACCGTCGTTTCCACCGATCGGTTGTTGAGGGGGCTGTGACAGGGAAGGATGTGAAAGAATCGTCCCTTGTGAGCCCGTGGCAGGCTCTTGAAAGTCGCCACAGGAAACGAGCAGCAGTCCTGAGAGGAACGGCCAGAGAATTGTTTGGATGGATAAGCGCCGGAGCATGGATCCTATCGATAAATTGAGCGCCTCGATACATTCGTTGGACAGACTGTGCTCGGTAAGTACTTAGCGGCAGGCCTGTTACGGGAACTTCATGGTTGATGTAACAGGATTGTTAATAGTTCTTCGACGAACGCACAACAGGTCGTCAGCGATGCCACGATCTTTGATAGGCATCGTTTACACGACCTTTAGATCCCCGGAATCGTTTGGTGACAGCACATGGGTATGCTTCTGGTAGCCATGTTGGGAACATGACTCGGATGTTGTTCTGTTTACAGCGGCTTTGTTATCGACGCCGTGGCGTCGCAGTTGGAAGTTGAACCGGGCGATGGAAGAGATGGAGGGGAATCCGTATGTTTACCGGCATGAGGGGAGCCTTCTTCTTGTTCGTCTCTCTCGTCTTTTTCCTGATGATCGTCAGCCTGCTTGGGTTGGGAGCCGTGATGAGACCAGTCCGGTGGAGTGAACGTCCGAGACATGCGGGATAAACGTCCTCTTTTCCTCAGTGCTGACCGCTTGCCCGCACTCCATCAGCCCTCTTGATGCCGTGCAAGAGCGATCGAAATCCTCCCGCAAGTCATTGATCCCATGGACCATCCTGGGTATGAAACCCGCTCGTAACAGTGGCCGGGCATACTCTGTATAGAATCACTGCAGAGGAATATATCCGAATCAGAGGGTGATCATGCACGACAATATCGTACCGATGGCCGAGCAGAAAACGATCGCCATCGTGGCTCATGACAACCAGAAGCAGGATCTTCTCGCCTGGGCCAAATTCAACCGCGAGGCGCTCGCGGGCCATCACCTCATTGCGACCGGGACGACATGGAAACTGCTCCACACGGAACTCGGTCTCCCGGTGATTCGGCTCCAGAGCGGACCGTTGGGAGGGGATCAGCAGATCGGAGCCAAGATCAGTGAAGGCGAGATCGACGTCTTGATCTTCTTCTGGGACCCGCTGGAACCGCACCCGCATGACCCGGACGTGAAAGCGCTGTTGCGGATTGCCGTGGTGTGGAATATTCCCATCGCCTGCAACCGGGCGTCGGCGGACTTTCTGATCTCGTCTTCTCTCATGCCGCAGGAGTATCAGCGCCTCGTGCCGGACTACGATGGCCATCGGAATCGCCCGGTCCATCTGGACGCGGCGTAGTCTGGCAGCAGAACGATCAGTATTTACCTCATGCTAGCCTTGAATTTACCTGCCTGTAACGTGGGTCGGCGAAGCTCATAGCAGACACTATGAACTGGAAGAGTCATTGGCGACACAAGTCGGTTGGTTGCCGGTTTTCTCAATCGAAAGGAAGGCATGTACAAAGGAAAGTTGTCGGCGTTACAAGAATTTATGAGCGAGGTCAGTGCCCTGGCGTTTCATGCCGTGATCGTGGCGCTCAGCGCTGGAATTGCCTGGTCACTGCCGAGCATTGCTCGGCAATTCCTGATATTCTGGTCGCGTGTCGAACAGGAGAAAATCCTCTTGCTGACCATTGAGGTCGGCGTGGCGCTGGTGCTCATTGTGATTTCCAATTATCTGTGGCGCGCGCATCAAGACCGCCGGCAGGCCGTGATGGCAAGGGGCGCGGGACTGGTTTCGTTTTTCCCGTTGCACGATCCTGGGGCCGGCAAAACCATCCGTGACCTGAAGCAGCAGCAAAGTTTGGGCCGCACAGTCCTCGCTATCGGGGTGACCGGCCATGGCACGGTCGTGGGCGATAAGGCTGAGATGCATGTCTTGTTGGAAACCTGTCTCGAAGCAAAATTGATTCTCTTGAATCCCTTCTCGGAAGAAGCGGCCAGGCGAGCCCAGTCGCTCTCACATCCGGACATTTCTCCGAACCGATTCCGGCAGGAACTGCAAGACACGATTGCCCTGATCAAGCGGTTTCGCGCCAGCGGAAAGGTCATCCGGTTGAAGCTCTACTCAGATCGGCCACATTTGCGAATGGTGATCCTCGGCGACTATCTTTGGCTCCAGCATTACCACACGGGCCTCGACGTCCGCTGGATGCCCGAATATGTCTTCCAACACAACCTCGACCATCACGGGCTCTATACGCTCTTTTATCAGTACTTCACGAAACGCTGGGAGAATCAGGAGATTCCCGAATACGATTTTCAGACGGACGAACTGGTCTATCGGGCAAGAAACGGTAGCGAATTGCGCAGAGAATCGTTCGGGCTTGGAGACTCGGCCGAGTTGATGGCGACGGCAGCGGCGTTGGCTGAACCAAGCCTGGCGGTGGCTCAGGCCGGAATCTAATGCGCGAGATATGGATACGCCGCCCGGTGTCGGTGAGACGTGAATTGTTACCTGTGTATGGTTGCTGAATCGATTTCTGGGCAGTCCTATACCTCACGTTTCACCGTTTATGTCTTGTCTTTGTCAGTGTCCGCCCATCGGGAAGAACGACACCCCGATCGAGATGGCGATCAGCACGATGATGATCCACTCAAGCACTTCCATGCGGCGGGTGGTCGCCCGGTCAGACATCTTGCCGTAGATGCTTTCCAACGTCTCCAGCTTACGCAGAATGCTCGCATCCCAGGCTTCCAGGTGGAACCGTTGGGAGGCGAGGCGGTAGACGCGAGCCAAGTACTGGTCGCCTAAGAGCTTCAGGGTGTTCGTCACTCGCTCGAAGAGGAGTGCGCCATCGACTTGCAGTTGCGCGATATGCGTGGTGTCCTTGTCGTGCGAACCGGGAAGGGGGAGCAGGCGAGGCTTTCGTGCGAGCGCGGCATACCCTTCATCCAACGCCGCATCGAGCTGTTCGTCGAGCATCCGCATTTCCAGGAGTTCCACATTGGCAAATTCCAGCACCGCTCGCACGTCGTCCATGTCTTTTCCAAAGAGGACGGCCGAGTGCCAATCGATGAGTGCGGCGTCTTCGACTCCATACGAAATGCGGCAGGACGTGGCATCTTGAATTTCCTGATCTGCGAGCGGGGTCCGTTCACCGCGTAGCACTTGCGCCAGTTCTGCTTCCCGGCTTGTCCAAAGCGGAAGTCCCTGCGACGGCGAATAGGATTCGATCGAGAAGATGATGTAATCCTCCACCTCTTTGGCAATTTTCGGCCGTTCGATCGACGGATGAAGCGCCTGAACCAGTTGTTCCACCCGCTTGCGGGATTCTGTGAGCAACGGCTCGTTTTCGTAGAGCGATTCACTGAGCTCCAGCAAGCCCTCGAAGGGACCGTTGAGCGTAAATCTGTACGTGATGGTGACCGCGCCGAAGTCATACACCATGACTTCGACTGTGGGGCTGGATCGATATTGGCCGACCGCGAGGCTTCCGCCTTCTTGCATGAGGCGGAGCGGAGCCGGCCGGTATTCGAAATATTGAGGGGATCTCGTTTTATGCCGGAGGCGGCCACGCTGCGTGTCGGCGGTGATCCGGCGGTTCACTTCCTCCAAATTGATCGACCACCCGATATCGTAGGCAAATACCGCATAACAGGTGCCGCTGTTGATCGTGAGTGACGGAAGCGGTGTAGTGTTTATTGACATCCTTTTCATGTCCTTCACGGGAATGGAGGGCCCAACAACAGCCCGGAATCCGATCGGTCGATTAGGGGGAAGTCAGCTCCTGTACGATGCCCTGACTGTCGTAGCGGATACGAATTTCTCCCCGTAACCGTTCCGTCCTCTCCCTATTCAGATCATGGGCGCCTAGCCCAGGATCGATCCGTTGCATGCTGGTCACGGCTGTTCCTGAGGGGCCGATCTGAGCGGTGGGAATTTCGAGGCGAGGGGCCGAAAAGATCGGGCGATAGACGGCGGTGTCCCCACCAGGAGACGCGATGACCATATCGGGTGGCCCGTATCGTTCGATCACATCATGCTTCGTTGTCGCGCCGACACGAATCCAATCCGGATGGCCAGGCGGCGAGACACATCCCGCGAGAAGACTGAGCACTGGCAGCATGATCGAGACAGAAAGCAGAAATGAATTATCTGTGACCGGCAGCGAGATATTATTCATGAGTGGCTCTCCGTTTCACACTCGGTCAACTCTACTCTCTCCTGGCAAGGCGACACAAATCTCATCTTGGGCTGACTCAGCAATGTTCCTCCTTTTTCATATTACATCACTCCGCATCATCTTAACGCATGCCTGCTGCGAATTCGGCTCCGATGAAACCACGCTGTTGCACGATCTTCATACAACAGAAACAATGTCGTAACGAATCAGTGGCATGGATACTGTCCGTCTTCCAGAGCACCTGTCTCTTGGAGATCATGCGGTTCAGTCCGTGGGAATTGGAGGTTCTTGTGTTGATCGAACGGCTGCCCATGTCGACAAGGTGGCTGAAAACTGGTCTGCTCTGGTTTGCTCCGCGCGCGCCTCGGTCCTAGTCTTATTCTCCCTCCGTCGATCCACACGATCTCACCTCGCGTGAACAGGTAATTACTTAACATGGCTGTTACGCGTTCTTGAGGCCAGTCAGATCGAGACGTAACGGCTTGCTGTGACACTGCTTCCTGTGGGAGTGCCGAGAGCGTGGCGGCAAGAAGGAGACTGCAGCTTCTTGATGCTGTGCGGTTCCCGGCTCAATCGGACATCAGGACAGCATGTGATCCTGCATGTCTCTCAGTCTGCGACCGTTCCCAGCCTTTCACGCACCCAACTGGAGGAGGGCGGAGATGGCACAGTCGTTCGGGCAGAGAGGGCTCAGTCAATCACGAGTGGCGACATTCACAATGGCACGCTCGCTGCAGCTGGTTTCATCCGGCACGGTGAGGAAATGTGGAAAGGAGTCGATGATGGCAAAACTCAAGAAGCGATTGGTGAAATGGGGGTTCGCTGCGGCGAAAGTCGGTTTGGCCGCTTCTATTCTTGCGGCTCCGGCTGTGTCTGCCCAGGCGAGTGAATTCGAAGGGTTCGAGGGGTTAGATTTTGGCGCGCTCGTCCAGCGTGGACTGGAGCGGTCTTCCACCGTGTGGTTCGGAGTCGGCAGGCCCCTGAAGGAATCGGCTTCACCCACGACAGGAGATTATCGAACACCGACTCAAAGGGCTTCGGAGCATGTGTTGTTGGCCGATGGTCTCAAGGCCGAGTACGTGACTCGGATAGCCGCCAATGCGGCGGACATGTTCGCGTTTTGGCCGAGTGACGAGAGTCCGACACACCTGATTTTCTGCATTGAGGGAGGGCGTCAAGACCTTGGGACCTTTCTGCCGGGTGGCTTGGTCAGAAAATTCAATCCTGCCGTACAGCGCATCAAGCTGTCGGACGGCTCGGTGGAGACGATCCTGCGCGGGACGATAGCGTGCGACGGCATTCGCCGTACGCCGTGGCAGACGATCCTGGCGACAGAAGAGGCCAGTGACGGCGGGGCCTATGAGATCCTGAATCCGTTGGCCGTGACGAATCAGACGATCACGGATCGTGCGCTGGGTTCCATCGTCGATGAGAACGGATTACCCTCCACCTCGATTGTGAAGCGGACGGCGTTGCCCAAGATGGCGTGGGAGGGAATCGGAGTGACGCCCCAGGGTGTAGTCTATGCCGGAGATGAACTGCGACCGGGCACTCCGGCGAACGCCGACGGCGGCGCCATGTTTAAGTTTGTTCCGGCGATCCCCAGGACCACCAACGCCCCCATTGCCACGCTTGCGGAATCTCCTTTTGCTGCCGGCAATGTGTATGCGCTTCAGGTGTCCTGCCAGAGCGCCACGCAGCAATTCGGGCAGGGCTGTGAAATCGGGAATGGCGCCTGGATCAATGTGAGCGCGGCGAACGCACGGACAGACGCCAATACCATGGGAGCGACCGGCTACTATCGTCCAGAGGATCTTGAGTTGGATGACATGTTCGAGGGGCCTGGTGTTCGTTTCTGCTGGACGAATACCGGTCTGGCCGAAGGGGGCAACTATGGGGAGGTCCTTTGCGGTGTAGATTCCGATCCCCTGACTGCGAGCGCGACTCAGCGAACGGTCGTCGTGAACCGATTTGTTGAAGGCGATCAGGACATGAACCAGCCGGACAACTTTGCTTTCCAACCGAAGACCGGGAATCATTATGTCATCGAGGACAATCCAAACGGAGACATCTTCGCCTGTTTGCCGGATGGCGCAGACCTTAATCTCAAAACCGACGGCTGCATCAAGATTCTGTCGGTGAAGGACTCGTCCGCAGAACCGAGCGGCTTTAAGTTCTCTGCAGACGGGCGGACGGCCTATTTGTCGATTCAGCACAGCAGCGACGGCTTGATGCCGAAGATCGACGATTATGCGACGGACGACATCATCAAGATCACTGGGTTCAAGATCCCTTTCCGGTTTCAACACTGAGACGCGGCCGTCCACGCGTCTCCTATTTGGCTAACAAGACGTGCGCGCTGGAACAAACGGCGCGCACGTCGGACTCACACACTATGTATCTCTCTCCCGATCGATCTCTGGTAACACCTCTGTCCGACCCCGAACTCGCGCTACGTCGTGAAGTCTTGGTGACGGGACTGTTCAAGTATGTGGCGGAGATTCAAGAGCTTGAGGACGGCTATGCATTCAAGTTTCGCCGCTCGGGATTGCTCAACAGGCGAATCGCGGATTACCTACTATTCGAAGGGTTGCATGCGCCCCAACTGACGTTCGCACTGATCGAGGAATCGAACGAAGGTGCGTTGTGGTTACAGGTGCGAGGATCGGTGAGCGAGAAGGCGAAGGTCACAACGGGTTATGTGCCGAACCATTCACTTATGCCATCTCTGGCCTAGGCTCTGGACCCATGCCTGTACCAATCCCTGGCTCGATGAGGTCGAGCCTAGGCGAGGGCCGGTTTATTCTTTTTCCACCGGTCGCTTCCGTAGATGGGCGTGCGGGCTCGGCTTGGGTGTGGATGACGGCGGCGTTGGCGGTTTTGGACGATCACGCGGTCGATGATGTCCCCGCAGTGGAGGCAACGAAACGCCGGAACTCTGGTTCCCCCCTCGCAGATGATCTCAGGCACTCTTAAGCCGGCACAACGGGTACAGGGCATAGATCCCTCCTTGGTTAGACGGTCGTGAGTCGCGGCGACTCCTCTTGGGAAGCACGTGGGTCTGAATTGAGCGCTGTGCGGACGGGCGCGCTCAGGACCTGGTCGCGAATCGCGAGTACGACTTTGCAGACCGGTCCAAACTGAAAATCTGTGAGCAGCTGATCGAGCCGGACGGCTGTCTTGTCCAGATTGAAGTAGTGACGGAATTCTGAGAGGGCGGTACCCCGCATGCGCGGCTGTGCGGCATCGATCTCCCAGGTCCGCATGGAGACGACGATCGGTTCGTCGAGCGCTTCGATTCGAGAGAGAAGGGATTTCAATATTGGATAGCTGAATGCTCTGAGATATCCGCCACTGCCGATGGCCTTGCGGAATCCTCCAAGATTCATGGTTGAGGGTGGGATTTCCCAGAGACGGATGCCTTCCAACGCAAGCCTATGGATCCATGGGCTTGCGCCTGGTATCCCTGCCAGGTCATGGCGGATGGGAAGCACGCTGCTATCGTATAGAAATCCTTCTTCGGCCACGATTTGCAGGGCCCAGGGTGTGTGCGCGGTGATACTCAGGCTTGGCGCTCGAAATCCGACGACTTGGTGTCCGGTGACATCCTCCAGAATATCTTTGGCTCGACGAATGTCTTCTCGAAAGCGCTGCGGGGTTTGCGCGCCGACCAACTCATGCCCATATCCGAGACAGGCAATCTCGTGGCCGGCGGCCGAAACTTCGCGAATGACCGATGGGTGCTGTTCGGCCAGCCACCCGAGCGAAAAGAACGTCGCTTTCGTTGAGTGGTGAGCCAGGAGTTCGAGGATTTGCTCAACGCTCGCTTGAGCCCGACTTTGAAAGGATGACCAATTTCTCCGGCGCATGGAAGAGTCAAAGCGTGAGGCGTGAAAATGCTCCTCGAGATCGAAGGTCAGAATATGGTGCGGTCGTTGGTCGATATCGTGCATCGAGGTCTCCTTCATGACGTTGCGGCCCGGGGCTTGTCCCTTCTCCTGGCGGGAAGGGACAAGCGCGGGGAGCCAGGTGCACGGCGAGGTAGCAGCTGGACTCCAAGGTGCGGGCGTGGCAGTGTTCGGCATCGGGTTAATTCCTGGCGGCTTCTTGTTCGACGAGGGTGAGACAGGGGACGCATAAGAGCGAATCCGGCTGCACCTTCAGTCTGGCCTCGGGGATCTCGTACGCGCAGCGGGAACAGATGCCATATGAATGTGCATGGATAGACGTGAGTGCCTGCTCAATCCGTCGAAGCTTTTCGAGCGCGAGAATATTGACGGACAAGGCGACGTCGAGCTCATGCTCAGCTGCGGCTTGGTCGGTTGGATCGGGGAAGAGTTCCGGTTCTGTCATGAACATATGGGAGATCATGGTTTCTCGTCTGAGCACCGCTCGAAGTCGATTGAGTTCCCGCTGAAGATCCGCGAAGTGTGTACTGGTCCGCGGCTGGATATTCAGGTGCTTCGGCGTAGCCATTTTCTTGGTACGGTTTGAGGAACTCGTGTGTGGCATCGGCGTGACCTCCCTGTGACGATACTTCTACGCGCTCCAAGACACGGGGCGATCAGCAACGGATCAAGTCTGTGTAACGCGGGTCTGGTGCCTGCGGGACGTGAGGAGAGAGGTGCCTGTGATCCTCGCAATATGTGAAGAGCGAAGGCTTTCTTTGCGGATGTCTGTCTTTGAGAGGAAGAAGTTAACGAACTTGTAACATGCCCTTGTGTTAGGCGTAATGGTGCAAGCTCAGGATGTTCAAGTTGAACTATGACAGGCGTTCGATGTGCGTGTGATCCGGAGCGACAGCCATGACCCGGGAGATTCGAGTGGGAACCACGATGATGCGGACGTTCAGCCTGTTGGTGGTGAGTGCTCTGCTGTGTGTTTCGGTGGGTTGCGTCCGCCCCCAAAAGTTCATCGACGTCACATGCGGACATATGCCTGGCGAGACGCTGCTCGATCGGGAAGCGGCCATTCAATGCCAACAATTCAAGCAGGACGAAGCAGCCACCGTGGCGTACAACGAAGCCAGCTTGCTCCTCAAGTCTTACCGGGCCTGCTTGGAGAAGTACGAGCAGGCACCAGCGCGTGCTCGCGAATATTGCGGACAGTACGGGAAAGCGCTGCAAGACATCGGGCTGAAGATCAAAGAGCCCGTCGACAGTATCCCTCCGACAAAAAGTGCGACTGGGGCTTCGCCGAAAACTAAGTATTAGTTTTGTTTCCCCTGTGGACGGTTGGTCTGTTCCCCTCTGTGGCAGGACCGTGGCTCCCAGTGCGTCGATTGCCGGTCTTCGTCAAAGTAGACGCGATATCCCACACAGCGGGAATTTCCTGATAGAAATTCATAGTCCCAGGCCTCTATTCCAGGCGGAAGCCGTTTGAGCCGCTGTGGATAGCCGAATCGTCGGATCATGTCGTCCTGACCGATCTGTCCGATGCTGGCTTCGAACTCTTCCACTCGGGGATGACTGCAAGACAGAAGGGACAACAGGAGGCAGCAGGAAAGGAGCAGAGATAGCGTCTTAGTCATGTGCAACAGTCGCCGGTTAGCGCTGCTTCTCAGTCGCGTGGTCCGATAGTTTGTACCCCAACGATTTGACCGAGATGATGGCGTCATCGAGTAGCGGGATTTTCATCTTCAGCCGGCGGATATGCACATCCACGGTTCGCGTGGTCCCATAGTAGTCGTAGCCCCATATGGCATTCAGCAAGACATCCCGTGTCAGCACACGCCCAGGGTGACGCAGTAGGTGTTCGAGCAGGCCGAACTCTTTGGCCGTGAGTGCGACCTCTTTGCCCTTTACGGTCACTTCGTGTCGGGAGAGTTCCATGACGAGCGGCCCGAAGCTAAAGGACGATTGCTTGGGATCGTCTGTCCGTTCGAGTCGACGAAAGAGCGCTTTGACCCTGGCGATCAGCGCTTTGGGGCTGAACGGTTTCGCCACATAGTCGTCGGCGCCGAGTTCGAGGCCGACAATGGTGTCGGATTCCTCGGCTTTGGCCGTCAGCATGATGATCGGAAGCAGCGCGGTGTCCGGCGCGTTGCGGACTTTCTTGCAGACTTCAAGGCCGTCCATTTCTGGCAGCATGAGGTCAAGAATCAGAAGGTCTGGATGCCCGGACTTTATGAGCTGCAGCGCTTCGGCGCCAGACTGCGCAATATTCGCGTGAAACCCTTCCTTCTCCAGGTAGAGTTTCACGAGTTGGGCGATGTCCGCCTCATCTTCGACGATCAGAACCTTCTTGGGAGCAAGAGGCATGCGGTCTCCATCTCTGCTGCATGATGGGCTGAGTCCCAAAGCAATCCAGCCATGCCGTAGGATAAACCTTCAATGTTACGGTTGTATTAACTCAGAATGGGTACGAGAGAGGGCAGAGGGGAACCGTGGCGTGGTTCAATTAGGATGTCGCGCTGGGAGGGGGAGTGGCGTCGCCGGCAGAAATAGGGTCGTGAGTCGCAATGGCTTCGTCGAGGACTCGGAGCGATTCATTCAGGAGATCTGCCGCACAACTGAGTGTGACATGAATTTGTTGGAGCGCCTCCTCCCAACGTCCTTCCTGCTGAAAGGTTTGAAAACGGCGATGATGTTCTTCCATGATCGCTTGCTTCGCATCCAGCATCAGGCTATCGACAGCTGTCACAGGTGCCTCCCATTCGTGTGATCGAGTCCGCACGGTAGCAGACCTGTGATTCGCACAACAATGATACGAACGGGTGGATGATGTTTTAGTTCATAGATAGATTGTAAGTGCATGATAATATGCATATTTATTGATATAAATGCATGGATCTCTCCGGGCTGTCCTACTTCTATCCATGACCGACAGGCTTGTCCCGTCCGGTCTTCGTATTCGGAGATACAACGAGGCTCGCCAGCTTGACGATTCCTCGATAACAGGTTTATCGTGCCTCGTACGATTCACATATTGAGGAGGAACTGATGCGCACGATTTCAAGCTGGACCCTGCTGGTGGTTGGATTCCTACTCACAGGCTGCTCCTCAACCGAATGGGTCCACCCCAACAAACCCTCATCAGAATTCACCACCGATTACAATAAATGCGGGATGGATGTCTCTCGGGATCCCAAGCTTCAGCAGGGCAGTCAGCTCCTCGTCATTAACGCCACAGAACGCTGCATCCAAAAAGAAGGCTGGCGGTTGATCGAAAAGTAGAAGCCGTTCTTCTCTGCTTCCAGTTCCTCTTCGTCGAGCATCTGCTACTCAGATTCCTGTGCATCATCTGCAGCCCGTCACTCCGGCGTAAGCTGGGGTGACGGGCTATGGTCCGCGGCCTCCGGAACAGCCCGTTCGCTTCATTCACGACACAGTTTACAGAGACGTTACGAGGAATTCACAGGACTGGAATGTCCTAGGGGTAAGGTAGAGCCACGTGAATATGCAGAGCGACCCATACACCACCATGGAGCAGGTCATGAAAAACACCGAAGCCTATCTGTTCGTGCTGACGATCTCTCTCTTGTTAGCCGTACCGATCGTTCGGGCCATTCAAACATTACTGGCCATGCATGCACGAGTCATCTTCCCAGTGCTTCGGATGCAGACCGGGCAGAGCTTCAGCACGTTGATGACCTCCGTCAGAAGCATGGATGTGGTCGTCTGCCCCCACTGCGCATCGTCATTTGACCGTCCCATCGACTCGCGCCATACCACATGGACACAACCAAGGGAGGCCCTATGATCACCGTCGATCGGCTCATGACCCGCAAAATGGTCAACATCGAAGCCGGCACCTCAGCCATTGAGGCGGCGAAACTCATGACCACCCACAAAATCGGAAGTCTATTCGTGACAAAGCAAGGCCGTATCGTCGGCATCGTGACCGAGCCGGATATTGTCAGGAAAGTCGTCGGGGCGGAGCGGGTGCCCTATTATATCCCCGTGGAAGAGATCATGAGCAGCCCGGTCATCGGCATCGATGGCCGCCGGTCTGTGACCGACGCGGCCGATTTGATGGAGCAGCATGGCACTCGCCATTTAGCCGTACTCAAGGACGACTCGATCGTGGGGATCTTATCCGTCCGTGATCTCTTACATCCGGTTTCAATCGATGAGTTTTAATCGTTCATGGCTCATACCAGAAAAGCTGTCACACGATAGGGGACTCGCAGACATGGCATTCGATCTCTTCACCTCACTCTTTACAATGGGCATACGCTTCGCATTAGTACTCGGCGTGATGCTGTTCATCGTGTCACTCGGTCGCGATGCCTGGAGCGTTTTTTCGGGGCATGAATAGAAAGATGATCTACACCTCCATGGAACAGACTCTATCGAACGGCTGGCCTCGACGCTTCGTCACCACGCTCACGGCCTATGACATGACGCGAGTCTGGGAAGCCGGCACGCGATTCATCCTGAGCCTGCTCACCCTGACGATTCTTCTCGGTCTCGCAGGCGGCGTCGTGAAAACGTTTCTCGACTTGCGGCTTCTCCTGTCCGCTGATCTTGAGGTCGCGCTCCGACATATTATTGTCGATGCACTCACGTTACTCGCCGTTGTGGAGGTCTTGAGAACGACGCTGACCTATTGCTCCGACGGACGAGTACGCGTCACCTTTATCGTGGATACCGTGCTCGTCGTCATGCTGACGGAGATCATCTCGCGATGGTTTACAGGCGGGGAGTGGCATCAATTCGCGATACTGGGCGGCATCGTCATCACCTTGGGGCTTATGCGTATTGTGGCTATCCGTTACAGTCCGTCGCCAACGGGGTGTACGCAGCAGGCCGGTCAATCAGGGCCATCACTTTCACAATCTCACTAGGAGGTGCTTATGTCGATCAATTCTCTTCTTGAGTCAGATTTTGACATCCATCCGTTGCGCGGAGAGCGTCACGATGCCGATGCGCTCACGGCAACCATTCTCGACCATCTGAGTGAGCAGACCGTGATCAGTCTGGACACGCTCATCTGCCTCATGCCTCAATACACCTGGAATCAAATTTTCGACCGCGTCGACCAACTTGCCCGATGCAACAGGGTCGTCCTGCGTCGACACCGATTTGTCTACACGCTCTTCTCGACAGATTTCGTGGCCTAGCCACGCTGTTCACGGACGAATATCTGCCAGCACGCCTCATTCACATCACCACGCAAGACGCACCTCCCTCTCGTCTTTTTCTCATGCCTCGCCCCACAGTCCAAGCAAGGGTGTGGACCATTCTTGCGTTGTCCCCATACGTACTGGAAGTCAGCAATTACTCGGACTAGGCTCGGTAAGAGAAAGGTGAGATATTTTACTGCTGTGAGAGGCCGTTTATGGAAGATGCCGGCGGGGTGGTGTGGCGGATGATCTTACCCTCGACGAGATAGACCACCAGTTCGGCGATATTCGTGGCATGGTCGGCCATCCGTTCGAGGTATTTGGCGATGAAGCTTAAGCGAATGGCTCGTGTAATGGTTTGCGGGCTTTCGAGCATGAAGGAGAGCAGCTCACGGAACAGTTGTTCCATGAGATCGTCGACGAAGTCGTCGTCTGCCAGCACTTTCCTCGCGAGGGTGGCGTCGTCCTTCACGAACGCATCGATGCTTTCTTTCACCATCGTCCGCGCCCACCGTCCCATCCGTGGGATGTCGATATAGGGCTTCAACTGCGGCTCTTCGTTCAGTTCGATCGACCGCTCACAGACATTTTCTGCCAGGTCACTGATGCGCTCGAGTTCGGTGGCGATTTTCATCGCGGTTGTGATCAGCCGCAAGTCTCGCGCGGCAGGCTGATGGAGGGCGAGCAGGCGGATGCAGTCTTCGTCGATCTCCACATCCAATGCGTTGACCTGGTGATCCCGCTCGATCACCTGTCTGGCCAGGGCCGAATCGCGGTTGACCAATGCGGTGAGCGCCTTATCGATTTGATCTTCGGCCAGACCGGCCATGCGCAGGAGCTTGGTTTTTAACTCGACGAGTTCTTCATCAAAATGGCGTTGTCTCATAGGGTTCAACCAAATCGTCCGGTGATGTAGTCTTCGGTCTGTTTCTTGGAAGGTGTCGTAAAGAGCTGTTTGGTGAGGCCAAACTCCACCAATTCACCGAGGTACATGAAGGCCGTCCAATCGGACACCCGCGCCGCCTGCTGCATATTGTGTGTCACGATGAGGATTGTCACACGACTTTTCAAGTCGAGCAATAATTCTTCAATGCTGGCCGTCGCAATCGGATCGAGCGCCGATGTCGGTTCATCCAACAACAACAATTCGGGATCGGTTGCCAACGCCCTGGCGATACAGAGCCGTTGCTGCTGGCCGCCGGAGAGGGAGGTCGCCCGAGCCGTCAACCGGTCCTTGACCTCTTCCCACAAGGCGGCGCTTCGCAAGGCCTGTTCGACCTTTTCATCCAAGAGCTGGCGTTCAGTGGTCCCTCTTACCCTCAATCCGTAGGCGACATTGTCATAAATGGACTTGGGAAAGGGGTTTGGCTTTTGAAATACCATGGCGATCCGCATCCGCACTTCGATAGGATCGACCTCACGCGCGAGAATATTGCGTTGATCCGGGTATAGGAGAATTTCACCCTCGTAACGGTTTCCCGCATAGAGGTCATGCATTCGATTAAAACAGCGGAGAAAGGTCGATTTTCCGCAGCCTGATGGCCCGATCAAGGCCGTGATCTGATATTCGGCGATGGGGAGCGACAAGTTCTTCAGCGCCAAGCGGTTTCCATAGGAGAAACTGAGGGCGCGGGTCTCCGCCTTGAGCGGCTTGGGCCATTCCTGAGGGTATGTCGAGTCGGCGACATCCATGTTACCAGCTCACCTGCTTTCGCATACGGTATCGCAAGTAGATCGCCAGCCCGTTCATTGTCAGAGTCATCCCGACCAACAGCACCCCGGCCGCCGCGGCGTTGCCGGCGAAGTCCTCGCCCGGTCTCGACACCCACCCGAACATTTGAATCGGCATGATCGTAAAGGGAGAGAGGAGCCAGTCAAAGGAGATATATGGCGGTTGCGTCGTGAACGGAGCCGGAGGCAGAAAGGCAATAAACGTCAGAGCACCGATGGTGACGATGGGGGCAGTCTCCCCGATAGCCCGGCTCAAAGCCAGGATAATGCCCGTCAGGATGCCGGCCGCCGAATAGGGGAGGACGTGATGCGAGACCGTCTGCCATTTGGTGGCGCCCAATCCATAGGCTGCCTCCCGGATCTCGACCGGAATCGCACGAATCGCTTCACGCGTGGTGACGATGACGACCGGCAGAATCAAGAGTGCCAAGGTGAGGCCGGCCACCAGAATGCTTTCTCCCAGGCCAAGGATATAGACGAACAAACCCAGCGCCAGCAAGCCATAAATGATCGAGGGCACGCCGGCCAGGTTCGTGACCGTGACCTCGATCAATTCGGTCATCCATGTTTTTCGCGCATACTCTTCCAAGTAGATAGCCGCTGCCACGCCCAGCGGGATGCCCACGACTGCCGTGACCAGCATGATCAAGGTCGAGCCGACCCAGGCCGGTAGAATGCCGGCTTGCGCGGCGTGTCGAGAAGGAAATGACATGAGGAACTGCCAGTCGATTTGACTGGCACCTTGGTACAGCAGCGCCCCGAATAAGAGGGCGAGGGTTCCGACTGCGATGGTCAATGAGCCGAGCCCCACGATTTTGAACAGGGCCTCGGCGAACTTGCGCCGAGCGATGGAAGGACAGGAATGGGGAAGTGATGGTGTGGACATCAGTAGACCTCCCGAAATCGCTTCCGCAGAACATGTCCGAGAATGTTGAAGGCAAACGTCATCACGGCCAGCACGAGCCCGGCGGCAAAGATGCTTTGGTAGCCAATGCTGCCATGGGGCAGATCACCGAGCGCCACTTGAACGATGTAGGCGGTGATCGTGGCCGCCGGCTCCAGGGGGTTCCATGTCAAATTCGGATTCTGCCCCGCCGCGATCGCCACCACCATGGTTTCGCCGACCGCTCGCGAAATTCCGAGGACATAGGCGGCCACGAGGCCGGAGGTTGCCGCCGGCACGACCACACGCCAGGCAGTCTGGAGTCGAGTCGCGCCCATCGCGTAGGAGCCTTCCCGCAGCACCATCGGTACGGCGCGCATCGCATCCTCGCTGAGCGAGATCACAAAGGGCATAATCATAATCCCGATGACGATACCGGGGCCGAGCAT